>JAGGVO010000036.1 GCA_021157965.1 Candidatus Neomarinimicrobiota bacterium | reverse complement strand
GGCCGGCTGGATGGCACATTACCCCGGGATGGCGAACTGAATCCGGGACTGGTACGAAAAGCTTTGGGACTCCCCCTGAAAGAAAGCTATAAAGAACCCGAGTTTATGGTCCCCCGGCCGCCGGCTCTCTGTACCGGATGTCCTCACCAGGAGTCTTTTAAAGCCCTGAATAAATCGCTTGAACCCTATGGGTCCGGACACGTTTTTTCCGATATCGGCTGTTATACGCTGGGATTTTTACCGCCTTTTAACGCCATTAATACCTGCGTGGACATGGGCGCGTCCTTTACCATGGCGGTAGGGGCGGCAGAAGGTGGACTCTTTCCGTCTGTGGGGGTTATCGGGGATTCTACATTCGGACACTCCGGACTCACCGGTCTGGCAGATGCAACCTTCCGAAAAAGTAATGTGGTGCTGATTATTCTGGATAATGGCACCACCGCCATGACCGGCATGCAGGATTCGGTGATCGGCGGAAAAATCGAGGCGGTGTGTGAGGCACTGGGAGTTGAAAAGAAACATATCCGGATCCTCACCCCGTTGCCCAGGCAACACGATGAAAATGTGCAAGTCCTGAAAGAAGAAATTGAATATTCGGGTGTTTCGGTTGTGATATTTCGCAGACCCTGTATTCATGTTTTAAATAAAAGGCGGAAGGAGGGAAAGTCTTGAAACGGGATATTATTTTAGCCGGTGTGGGCGGACAGGGAATTCTGTCCATTGCCAAAGTAATCGGGTACGCCGCCTTAAAACAGGGACTATTTCTCAAACAGGCGGAAGTTCATGGCATGTCCCAGCGGGGTGGGGATGTCCAGTCCCACCTGAGAATTTCGGATAAACCGGTCTATTCGGACCTCATCCCCCGGGGCAATGCAGATCTGATTCTCTCCCTTGAACCCCTGGAAGCCCTCCGTTATCTTCCCTATTTATCCCCGGACGGATGGATCATAACAAACAGCACACCGTTTACCAACATCAGCAACTATCCGGACATTGAATTCATCCTGGATGAAATCAGGAAGGTCAGAAACCATCGGATTGTAGATGCAGATCATATTGCAAAAGAAACCGGTTCTTCACGGTCTGTCAATATGGTCATGCTGGGAGCGGCGGTTGATAAACTGGGACTCTCTCCGGAATTTCTGAAAGAGGGGATCAGGGATTTGTTTAAAACAAAATCCGGGCGGATTATTGATCTGAATCTCTTGGCATTTGATAAGGGAAATATGAATTAATTCCTCACCAAATATTATTTTCTAATTATATGAATTATAATATTATCTTGACTGGTATTCTGTTTTCGTGTATTTTACCCCCGGGGTGGGGGGCGATACCTAGCCGAAATCATATGTCATTATGTTCTTATAATCTCAGCTTTAAATCTTTTATTTTCAAGAAGTTAGAAGTTAGAAGCTGGCACCTCGATACGACTGCTATGCAGTCTGCTCGGTGACCGCGCGTCGCTTAGCTTTTAGTGTATCAAATCAATTTCCTGTGAAATATCCCGATAAAACGGGACTCATTTCACGGGGAAAGCATTCCAATCATCCAATCAAATCAATCATTCAATCACCACCTCGTGGTGTTCAAATGTCTCACAGTGTTCAAAATGCGGTTCTTTTTTGAACATCGAGCGAAGCAAGTCTGGAATAATAGATCGCCGAAGGCGTTTAAATGATGAGCGTAGCGAAGCATCCAACCCCCTTGTCACGCGTCACGCGTTACGCGTCACCACATTTGTCCCATTTCACAGGGCAGGCATCCAATCCCCACTGCGTGGTATTCAAACGAGCGTATCGATGTGCTCAACACTCCACTCTCAACTCATCCATTGTTTCTTTTAGCAGTGTGAAACCGGTGACGGCATCAATAAACACGAATCGCTGACCATCCCCCTTTTTGCTTTCAATCGTACATTCCCAATAGGGATAGAGAATAATATCAGAGCCGACATAGGTAACGCCGTATTTATTTTCAATGGTATGCCGGATACTTTTTTCATCCAGTTTCAGTTTGTCCAGTTTCAGGTGCGTGGCAATTTCATTTTTGGGGATGGCCTGAACTGTACCCATATCATCCACATCAATTATTTTATCGGGATTTTTATCAAAAAGAGTATCCACACAGAGATGTTTTTTCTGAAAACTGGTGATTTTCATCTGTTTCCAGGTGAGGTAGAGATTCTCCTCCAGAATTTCCACCTTGTTTTTAAAGAGTCCCTTTTTCTGCTCGATTTTAATATGGGTTTTAATCAGTGGAAAATATTTCAAAAAGGACTGTCCTGCTTTTTCCTTTTTAATCATGCCGCCGGCAAGATGGGATTTCAGCTCTTTCCCCAAATCCTTTTCAAAAACCCGGGGTTTTAACATCAAAAATTCATTGTCCCCGGCGGTTACAGGCGAACTTTCACTTCTCTGTGCCGATGATCCCGGAGATGTTGTTTTCTCTTCCGGCAGGTCCTTTTTCAGATAGTACTGTCGGAGCCTGTCATCAGTCAGGTGGTCAATATCCGTCTCCGTTAAAACTTTATGCTCAGTCACAAGCCACCGGCTTTTCATGGTGATGACATCCTTCAGGTTGTCGGGGGAGAGGAGGATAAAATTCCCCTTTTCCAGTCCGGGCAGTGAATTGGCAATCCGCTCCGCATCTTTGGGCGCCATTGCATCCAGGCGGTTACGGACCTTCTTAATATCCTGCTGGGTGTACAGGCTTCCCAAAGCCATGGTGGAAAACTGGGCGATGCTTTTATAATCAATATCTCCCGGATTCTGTGTGGCCAGGATGCAGCCGACACCGTATTTCCGTGCCTGTTTGTAGAGAACGGTCAGACTCTCTTTGCAGGCCGGCTTGCGGACCGGTGGGATATAGGGGGCGATTTCGTCAATATAATAGGCGCACTGAAGGCCTTTTTCGGGATTTGTCAGGGGATTTTTCAGCATCCACTGATAGAGCATCTCCGTGATAACGGCGATGACAAACTCTTTTTCTTCCGGATTATGGAGGGTATTTAGATAAATAATGGATATGCGTGTCTTTCCGGAATCATTGTTTATTCCCAGCAAATCATCAATCCCTACCGCCCGGCTCAAATCAAAAAGCAGACGGTTTGTTCCGACAGTATAAAGGCTCAATTTCTGGTTGACCGAGTCCAAAACTTTTAAATCGATGACTTTGTTCAGGGACTTTACGAGTGGTTCCGGGAGCTTGTCCATGAAGGCAATCAAATCCTTAAAACTGTTCAGGAGGATGTGATTTTCCACGGCATATTCAAACATGATAATGAAGGATGCTTCCACAGACCGGCCGTCATTTTTTCCCGGATCGTAACCGATGAGCGCTGTAACATTTTTGGCGGCATTGGCCAGAAAGCGGATTTGCTCCTCGCTGTTCAGGCCATCCAGTGCTGAAAAGTTAAAGGGATTCAGAGACAGGGGTATCCCCCTTGTGCTGGCAGGGGTCCAAATGCAAACTTCTACATTGTCACCATATTGACGGCGAATTTCCGGAAGATCGTTGAACCTGGATATTTCTTCTTCGTCGGCCAGTGAAGCCAGGCTGGCAATATCTCCCTGGGGATCGAATGCGATAACCGGAATGCCGTTTCGGGCCAGTTCTTCTATCAGGACTTTTGAAACGACGGTTTTACCGCTTCCGCTGCTTCCGAAGCAGGCAAAGTGACGCTGTAACGATTCGGCGGACAAGGTGACACTTTCACGGTTTTCATATCCCAAAAATAAATCGGTCATAACAAATCCTTTTTTCTTCCGGTTTGATATCACAAATAATCATCCCGGTTATATTGCTTATCAATTATTTATAAGTTAGAATAATTTTATGGGGGATGAAAGATGAAAAATGACTGAAATTGTACAAATAGAAAAAGTCGGCTTAAAGCAGGTGGTTTAGTTGTTATGCACTTTTGACGATATATGAAAATTTATATCTCAAAACACCCCTGGGATAAAATAATCGGTCGCCGGACAAAATGCAAGATTATATTGTTAATTATATATTTAACAGGCGAAGGGTTTGTTTTTGTGCTGAAAGAGATACCGGTGAATAAAAAAGTCCGGCATGATGATTCTGTATTTTTTATGAAAGGTATATCCTGATATGAACCTGCCGGATTGTCATACTTATGCGAATTGTTCTTTGATTATTCATTTCTCAGCCACTTTTTTACATCTTCTTCAAATGACGGAATTGTGAATCCGATAGCTTTGCTGATCTTTTCCGTATTCATCCGGAAATTCCGGGGTGTCGGGGAAGATGCCCGGATGGTATCGGCGATCAGTTCTTTAGATGGTCCCAGAAAGCGGGCCATATACCGGGCCTGCTCAAAATAACTCAGGGTTGTATCCGACGCCAGGTGATAAACGCCGTCCTTTCCATGGTGGAAAAGCCCGTCTATAGCTTTAGCCACAAGCTCCCGGTGAGTGAGTCCGCCATATATGGTTGCCGGCCATTCCCGGCTTTTCCCTTCGAAGGCACGGACGATCCCTGCCAGAAAATTCTGCCGGGTATAGGGAAGATGGACATCCTCGCTCCAGACGGGAGCCAGCCGGAGAATCCAGTAAGCGGGAAGCTTGGCATTCCGGATGAGTTCTTCCCCCCGGACTTTCAGCCGGCCGTAGTAAGAAAGAGGATTCACCGGATCTTTTTCGCTGTAAGGAAGGTCTTTCCGACCGTCAAAAACCCGGTCTGTCGAGATAAACATGACAGGGATTTGGAGTAATTCGGCAATATCCAGCAGGTTGGCGGTCCCCTCTACGTTGACTTTCAGCGCGCGCTCTTCATCTGCAGGATTCTCCCAGCGATGAAAAGCTGCCAGGTGGATGATGATGTCCGGTTTGAGCCGTATCAGGACCTGCTCAAGGTTAGAAGGCATATCAATCCGGAGATGAAAGGCATGAGATTCAAAGACATAATATCCCAGTTTATGAAAATAGGCGGACAGATAGTGCCCCAGAAAGCCCCGGCTTCCCGTTATAAAAAAACGGGGACGGGGCTTGTCCCATAAATATGGATTGGAAGGTGTTGTTTTATTATCTGTCATGATATGCCGATCCAATCTTAAGAATAAAAAGTTTTTAAAAAAATAGAGAATGGTGTATTTTAACCGGCAAACACAGGAAAGACAGGGAACAATGAAAATCCAGCTTATCTTCAATCCCCATTCCGGCAGGGGACGGGGTATGAAAAGTTATCCCGCGATTCACAAAGCACTTCGAAAAGCCGGTCATGAAGTGATACCCCACCGGACCATTTACCGTTTTCATGCCATGGAAATTGTAAAAAGTCTGAACCTTTACGAGACGGATGTTCTGGTGTCCGTGGGAGGTGATGGAACCCTTTTTGAAGTCATCAACGGCTTGATGAACAATCCCGGGAGAAAAATTCCGCCGATTGCGGTTGTTCCCGTAGGTACCGGCAATTCATTTGTGAAAGATCTGAATATCTTCACAATGGAAGACGGCATTAAATCCATCATACGGAATGTTTCCCGCCCCGTGGATGTGGTGAGTTTTACCGCGGAAAACAGCCATTACTATTTTATCAACAACCTGGGCTTTGGTTTTGTGGCGGATGTGAGTGTGTCGTCTGAACCTATAAAAAAGCTGGGATACACAGCTTATGCGCTGGGCGTTTTAAAGGAAGTCATCCGGCTGCGATCCCATGAACTCACTCTCGAGATAGATGGTAAAAAATATCACCACAGGGCGAATTTCTGCTATTTCTGCAATTCTATATGGGTGGCGGGAAACATGAAAATCAGTCCCAATTCCGTCATGGATGACGGTGAAATTGAAATCATGGTACTGAATGAAATGACCCGCCGTGAACTGCTTAAAACCTTCCCCAAAGTGTTTGACGGGACGCATATTACCCATTCCAAGGTAATTGTGTATAAAGGGAAGCACATCAAAGCATCAACCATTCCCGAAAAGTTCTGTAATCCGGATGGAGAAATTTTCGGAGTTACCCCGTTGGAATTGAAGGTCCTTCCGTCAGCTCTTCAATTCTGTACATTGGAATGATTTTTTTACCGTTCACGAGGGTATAAAGTTTTGTTTTTTGTGTATAAAGCTATTAAGTTTACAAGTCATTTCGAATAAATGGTATTGAGAGAAGCAAATAAAGTGGTTTTCTCAGGCATGGGCAAAATTCCCGTTCAGACAAGAGAGTATTTATGTTTTCTATTATTTTTTTACGTCGATTTCTGATAGGAAAGGATTTCTGATAATGCCTTGCTCCCCAAAAGTTTTTTTACGGATGCCCATGTTAAAATATTTAATGGTTTTACATTTAATAAAATTTAACCAAAGAGGTAAACAACCGATATAAAGGAGGTATGGTATGGTGAAACGATTATGGATTCTGGGATTGATCTTAATTTGGATCATTCCTGCTTCTGCCCTGGGTCAGGGATCGGTGACCGGCAGAGTGACGGACATTGCAACCGGGAGGGGTCTTCCGGGTGCAAATGTGTATTTTGAAGGAACACCTTATGGCGCTGCAACCGATTTAGACGGAGGATACGCCATTTATAAGGTGCCCGCCGGAGAGTATACACTGGTTGTAGAGTTTATCGGTTACCGTAAAGTATCGGAACCGATAACTGTGCAAGAAGGACAGACACTTCGTAAAGATATCCAACTGCAAGGTGGAGCTCTCGAGCTGAGCGCCCTGGAAGTCATGGCAAGTCGGGCCACAAGAGAAACCCCCGTAGCCTACTCCGATATACCAAAGGCGAAAATTGAAATGCGGTTGGCAAGCCGGGATATCCCCATGGTCTTAAACACTACACCGAGTGTTTATGCGACACAACAAGGGGGAGGAGCAGGAGACGCACGTGTTAATGTTCGCGGTTTCAACCAACGGAATGTGGCGATAATGATTAATGGTGTTCCTGTTAATGATATGGAAAATGGCTGGGTATACTGGTCCAATTGGGACGGTGTTGCCGATGCCACATCCTCTATTCAGATGCAACGGGGTTTGTCTGCTGTAAATCTGGCTGCACCATCTATTGGTGGTACGATGAATATCATCACAGATCCCACAGCACGGAAGGCCGGCGGCCTGATTAAACAGGAAGTCGGGAGTGGTGCTTTCCTTAAAACAACGGTCAATTTTAATACCGGCATGGTCGGTGATAAATTTGCTGCAAGTGGAACAATCGTCCGGAAAACCGCTGATGGAGTTATAGATAAAACATGGACGGATGCCTGGGCTTATTACCTGGGACTCAGCTATCAGGCAAATAAAAATAACCGTTTTGAGTTTTTTGCTCTTGGCGCACCACAGAGACATGGACAAATGCGGTATGCGCAGAACATAGCTGCTTATGATCATGAATATGCGAAAGATGTTTTTGATGAATCAGTTGTGAATTTAGATGCGGACGCGAACGGAGAGGCCGATGTCTTTGAAACATTCAAAGAAGCCGGCAGGACTTATAATGAAAATTGGAACACGGTGTCTCCCACATATAAAGGGAAGCAATACTTTTATATGTATGGTGACCGGACGGAAGACAGATATTCACCGGATTTTCTCAATGAAAGTGAAAACTATTATCATAAACCGCAGGTTAATTTGAACTGGTACCTGACAATGAGTGAAAAAACTCATTTATCCTCCATTTTCTATTATTCCGGAGGATCAGGCGGTGGCACCGGGACATACGGCGATATGATTTGGGATTATTCAGGTCCTTCCCGAAAAGTGGATTTCGACGCAACGATTGCCATGAATCAGGGAAATGAAACACGAAAAGGCGCACCAAAACCGACAGGTGAATCTGTAGGATTTTTGCGAAACAGCATTAATCGTCAGTGGACTATTGGTGCCATATCTAAGCTGAATCATGAGTTGAATGAAAAAACAAAGGTTCAGTTGGGCATTGACTGGAGAACAGCTGAAATTGAACATGCCCGCGAAGTCCGGGATTTACTGGGTGGCGATTACGCGGTAAATGGTGTCCTGAATTATTATACCGGTTTTTATGAAAATAAAAACACACCTGAGTTTGATCCTTCCTTCAAGAATGAATTCGACTGGGTATATACAACAGCTTCCGACGGATCCGATTCATTGGATTATGCAGCAACTTACGCAAATGCAAAGAATAAAAACCTTGGCGATATTATTGACTATCATAATACTAATACAGTTGATTGGTTGGGTGTTTTTGCCCAGAGTGAATATAAGGCAAATCGATTTTCACTCTATGGTATGTTGGGATATTCCATGGTTAAATATGGACTTGTAGACCACTTTAAAAAAGCGGAATACCATGATCTGGATTATGTCACCGCGACGGATGATGGTGAATTGTCCATTGAATCCGACTGGATTACGGCTGTTCAGTTCAAAACAGGTGGATTATATAAGGTAAATACGGATCTCGATGCTTTCCTGAATTTCGGTTACGTTGAAAAAGTTCCGATTCTGGATAATATTATCGATGATGTTGAAATTGCCCTGGCACCTGATCCCACGAATGAAAAGTTCATCAGTACGGAAATTGGACTGAATTATCGTGCCATGAACGGAAAACTGGCAGCCAAATTGAACCTTTACAATACGATGTGGAAAGACAGGAATATGGTCAAACCGGTCACAAGCGGACAGGGTTCAAGCGGCGATACTGACATTATTTTCCTTACCGGCTTAAATCAAACACATAACGGAGTGGAACTGGAACTGGCTTATCAACCGGTACGGCTTATGCGCTTTGATTTTGCCTATTCCTACGGCAGCTGGCTATATACGGATGATGTAATAGGTACATATAAGGATGTTGAAAACAACACCACAACGGAATATAAATATTCTATCAAGGATCTGCGTGTTGGTGATATGCCCCAAACGATCTATTCGCTTACAGCCAGTGTTTATCCTGTCAGAGGACTTGTACTTTCAGCAACATATAATTACTATGACCGTTATTGGGCGGAATGGGATCCCCAAAGCCGTGTGTTTACCAGCGAAGCTGATGCTGACCGGGAACAAAGCTGGCAGGTGCCTTCATACGGTAAGTTGAATTTCCATTCATCTTATGTGCTGCCCTTCAGAGCCAAAAGTGTTACGTTCAAAGTCTTTTTCCATGTCTTTAATGTCACAGATGCTTTGTATGTACAGGATGCTGTTGATAACAGTCAATACAATGCCTTCACCGGAGATGGGAAAAATCATAAAGCAGATGATGCGGAAGTTTATATTGGAGCCCCAAGAACATTTAATTCCGGCCTCCAAATCAACTTTTAGCGTTACTGTTAAATAAGTGATCTAAAAAAACCCGCTTCGGCGGGTTTTTTTATTTTCATCTCAAATTCAGTCTCAATAATAATCCTTGCACCTTTGAATCATTGGCAGCTAAATTTCACCCGAAAAAAAAGGATATAGAACCCGAAAGGGATAACAGTAAAAGGAGGTTGCATGAGTTGTCTTAATGTCACTCAGGGACTGAGTCAAAGCGATCAAGACGACCCCGGCCCGCGAAAGCGGTCCCATGCGGCCATTGTGCTGTTCTTCTTCGGGGACTGATCCGGAGAAGGGTATGCCTCCGGCCGCATGGAGAACATTCAATGTGGCAAATATCGGAGGTGCCCCATGGAAAATACGATTCCGGCCCCGGAAATCCGGGAATTGATTTCCAAAAACGATACCCGTGCTTTACAGGAACTTTTTGAGTCTGAACACCCGGTTCGGATTGCCGAATGGTTATCTGAATTTGAACCGGAAGAAATCCGCCGGGCTTTATCTGTCCTGCCGCCTCAACACCAGGCTTCAGTGCTCATTAATTTGGATGAAGATCTCCAGGTAAAAGTGGTGATGACCCTGAGCCGGGGAGAAGCATCCCGCCTTTTTACGGCCATGCCTCATGATGACCGGGCCGATTTGTTTCAGCTTCTCAGTGACGAACAGCAGGAAGAACTTCTTCCTTCGCTGGCTCATGCCGAACGGGAGGATATCCGCCGGCTGGCATCTTATCCCGAAGGAAGTACCGGATCCGTCATGACTTCCGACTATGTGGCCTTGCCGCCCGATATCACCGCAGGAGAGGCGCTGAACCGAATGCGACTCCAGGCACCGGATAAAGAGACGATTTATTATGCCTATGTGATTGACCAAAGCCGGAAATTGATCGGATTCCTATCCTTAAAAGATCTGATTCTCGCCAAACCCAATACAAAAATTGAAGATTTAATGCAACGGGAGGTGATCTGTTCCCGCGTTTCCGATGACCAGGAAGATACAGCCCGGAAAATCCAGAAATATAACCTCATCGCCATTCCGGTTATCAATGGCGGGGATGCCCTGGTGGGTATCGTAACTCACGATGATGCCCTGGATATTATCACCCAGGAACATACAGAGGATATGGAAAAGTTTATGGCCATTGCCGGTAGCCACGAAACGGCAGCCTATATGAAAACGTCGGCCTGGGAACATTTCAAGAACCGGGGTGTGTGGGTCTTTATCCTGGCGATTCTTGGATTGATCTCCGGGATGATAGTCCAGCAGTTCCAGGATATGCTGGTACAATTCGCAATTTTGGTTACCTTTATGCCCATGCTTGCTGCTGCCGGAGGAAATACGGGCTCCCAGTCTGCCTCCCTCATTGTCCGGGCCCTGGCCCTGGATGAGGTGGAACCGGGAGATATTTTTAAAATCCTCCTGAAGGAATTTAAAGTGGCCCTTTTGCTCGGACTCCTCCTGGGAACCATGGCATTCGGACGGGTCTTTCTCCTCGGTAGTAATATGTCAGTCCCCCATGGATATACCTTGAAAACGATAGGCATTGCCATTGCCATGGCGATGGGACTCCAGGTACTGTCAGCCACCCTCTTTGGAGCCGTCCTTCCCCTTGTCGCCGCAAAAATGAAATGGGATCCGGCCGTGGTTGCCAGTCCGGTTTTGACCAGTGTCGTGGATATAACAGGACTGCTGATCTATTTTACAACGGTGACCCTGATTCTGGGACTCTGATTTTATATTCAATCACATCCTTTTTTGTTGCTTTGTAATGGGGGAATGTATAAATTTTACAGAACATATAAATAATGGTGGTACATAATGAAAAGACACACATTTTTTCTATTAGCTGTTCTGATTTTTACCTGTTCGTCACTCTCCGGACGGGGAACCAATTGGGTTTACAGGCCGGACATGACGATTTATTTTCACGATATGGACAGCCTGGCCAATCCCTTTCTCTGCGATGTGGATAGTGCCGGAAATATCTGGGTCCTTTCATCAACGTCAACATCCCTGAATGCCCATAACGCTCTGTACAAAGCAGAACCGGGCGATACAATTTTTACACTTTTTGAAGATTACTCTTCGATTGCAGATGTCCATTCAGCCCGGGGGCTTGCAGCGATTAATGAGGATGTTTTTGTTGCTTTCCGGTCCACGACAACGGATATCTCCTTCGTATATGAATATCCAGAAGGCAATCCGGCGGCGAAAATTGAATATAAAGGGATTCCCGGATTCGGAACATATATTTATGGTATAAGTGTCACGAAGGACCGCTATATGTATGGCGGCATCATTTATCAGGGCCCGCGGATTCGTCTTTGGGATTTTTCAGGTGCCTCGGATCCGGTGGGACTTTATGTTTCCCCTGAAACTACCGAGCGCGATCCGGGCGGTCCCACGGCTACCGGTGAAGATGCTATCCGGGATGTGGCCATTCAAAAAGATCTGGATTATAACGATTCCAGTTCTCCCGTCTATACTTCACGGAACAGCCTGCCCGGGGGAAATCAGGGCGGTGTTACGGTGTGGACCGGCGGTGTACAGAGCGATCCGTCAGGATATGCACCACAGGCCCTGGAAGATGCGGACAGTTTTCTGAAATGGACCAATTATGTGCCAAACGGCCTTTTTGTGGATCATGAAGGCATACTCTGGGCAACGGGGACTGACAGTACCCGCCGCTGGGTCAAAGGATTTCAGGTGGATGGAAGCTGGGCAACACAGGTGGATGAACTCCCCAGCGCCACCAGTGGCGATATTGCCGATGCAGAAGGGGCTCCTCTGAATGTACCCGAAGATGTGGCCATCAGCCCGGATAAGAAATTTGCATACGTCATCGACCTGGCCAATAAATGTTGCTATGTGTTTACCAACGGTGATATCAATAGTGTGAAAGACCCGGTCAAAGCGGAATCCTTTTTACTGAATCCTGCCTATCCCAATCCTTTTAATGCATCAACACAACTCAGTTTTCATATTCCCCATGCATCTCAGGTGGATTTGACACTCTATTCGGTGGAAGGGAAACCAGTGAAGACTCTTTATTCGGGATGGGCACCGGCCGGAGCTCATACCATCCGCTTTGATGCACCGGAAAACATGTCTTCCGGACTCTATCTGGTGGAGTTGAAATCCTCCTTTGGACGGCAGGTCCGAAAAATCGCGTTGATGAAGTAGAGATCGGAGTCCGGATTGCTTCATTTTAAACGCTTTTCAGGAATTGCATCCCTGTTTATCCTGAGTACCTTCCTGTTTTCCATGGAGTCCCTGCCTGCAATGCGGGGTATCTGGTTGAGTCGGGATGCCGTGGCTTCAGGACGGGCCGCTATGCGGGCTGAGTTTGAACGGATCAGCGAAGCCGGCTATAATGTGGTTTTTGTGAACAACTGGTTTAAAGGCGGGATGATTTATGAAAGTGATGTGCTGGAAAGCTATGGGGGAATGCGACAACTTTCAGAATATTCCGGCCGGGATCCCCTGCAGGAAGCCATCGAAGAAGGGCACCGTTTGGGACTCGAAGTCCATGTCTGGTTTGAATATGGCTTGTGGAACTGGCTCTCCGATGATTCCACCAATGTGGGACCGATATTGGAAAACCGCCGGGACTGGATCATGCGGGATAGAGACGGCCGGCTTTTCAGCGTCATGTCCGGCTCCATCTACCAGTTCTGGATGGACCCGGCACATCCGCAGGTAGTAACCTTTATGACGGAACTCTTTGCCGAATGTGCCCGCCGTTATCCCGAACTGGACGGCATTCAGACAGACCGGATACGCTATCCCGGCACCGGTTTTTCCTTTTCCCAAATCAGCCGAACGTCCTATATGAATGAAACTGGCGGGTCGGATCCGGTGAATCTTTCCGAAAGCGATCCTGAATGGGAAGATTTCGTCGCCTGGCAAGAGCGACAAACAAGTGATCTGGCACAGGCAATCTATCAAGCGGTAAAAAATGAAAATCCTGCCTGCCTGGTGTCTTCTGCCGTAGGGCCGCCATATATGCTGGACGGAAGCAGTGATAAATACCAGGATTGGCCCACCTGGGGCAGGGAACGATCGGTGGATCTCCTGTGTCCCATGCTCTATGGACTTCATTCAGAAATCAATTACTGGCTGGATCGCTGTCTTCAGGAATTTGATGACCCGCTGCGCTATGCTCCGGGTTTTGATATCGGCACGGCCAATCCATCCACCATATCTCAAACCATTACGGCAATCCAAAATAAAAATTATGCCGGTGCTGTTACCTGGTATTATGGGGATCTTACTGATGAAAAAAAAGATTATTTGATCAATACAGTCTATGCCCAATCTGTCAGCACCTTTCATAAATCCCCCACCGTGGATGACATGGATGCCCGTTACACCTGTCAGGGGAATATGATACCCGTGCCGGGAGGGTATAAGGACTATTTCCACACCGGTGTTTCCGGCAGTACTTTTTCCTGGTGTATTCCCCTCTACATCTCAGGGGATTACTCCCTCCAGGTCTATATTCCGGAAGGATGGAGGGGAGCCGATACACTCCGGTATACTGTTACATGGCAGGACCAGGAAGAAACAGTGTCGGTGCACAGGCACGCCTCCGGTACTTGGCTAACCCTTCTGAAACGGTCGTTTAATTATGATGATTCCGTGAGTGTCTCCATTATCGGAAGCAATACGGGTTTGATTGTGGCCGACGCCGTCCGGCTGAGACAAAAAGAGCCTCTCCGGATTATGGATGCCTTTACACCGGATCAAAACAACCTGAACCTCCTTTTTAACAATCCCCTGAAGGATGGCGAAAACAGTGCCTTGAATTTTTTTATAACCCCCAATGTCTCCATCTATTTACTCACTCTTGATGACGACAATCCGTCTATAGCAAGCCTGGAAACATCCGGTTTTAATCCGGGCATCACATACATCGTAACGGCTTTTGGTCTGACGGATGCCGAAGGGGATGTGAATGACAGCCTTTTTTATACGTTTCAGTACCATACGGGGCTGGATACGGTGATTGATAATACGGACAGCTATTTTGCCGTTCAGTCGGGAACCTGGTCGGAGGAAAGTTCAGTCGAAGGTTTTACGGGAGTCAATTATCTGACAACTCCTTCCGGTGACGGGACCGCCCGTGTTTTTTGGCGTTATGCCCCGCCGGTGGGCGGTTTTTATCGTATTTCTGCCGTGTTTCCGGCAGATCCGGGCTTTGTGTCCGATGCCATGTACATTCTGAAAGACGGGACCGGTTATGATACGCTTTCTGTTAATCAGAGCAAGCCGGGAGAAAACAGCTGTGTCTTGGGAACCCGGTGGCTTGATGCAGGTACCCATGCCGTCGTCAAACTCCATAATGAATGCCCTTTGAGCCCGGGAAAAAAGGTTGCTGCCGATGCAGTACGCTTCACCCGGGTTTTTCCCTCATCAGTTAAACCGGCAAATCCGGGAATGGTTTTACCCCGTTCTTTTGAATTAAGCGACAATTATCCCAACCCCTTTAACAGTCACACCCGCTTTTCCTGTGTGCTCCGGAAGAGGGGAAAGATATCCCTGAGTATCTTTAATCTGCAGGGGAGAGAAGTTATGTCTCTCTCAAAAAGCTATACACCTGGACAGTATTCTCTCGAGCTGGATTTTTCAAACCTGACATCCGGGATTTATCTCTATCGGGCTTCAGCTCTCGGAGTAAACATCATGGGGAAAATGTTGTATATTAAGTAGCAATCTTATGAAGTCTATTTGCTTAAACAGTTGGAAAATTTTCTTTGGAGTGATCCTTGCGGCAGGACTCCTCAATGCCCAGACGCGGGGGAAAATTTCCGGCCGTGTGTATGATGCTAAAACGGAACAACCGCTGGTTGGCGCTAATGTGATTATCGTGGGACAGGAAATGGGAGCCGCCTCCGATGCTGACGGAAATTTTACCATCCTTCGGGTCTACCCCGGTTCCTATGAGCTGAAAGTCACATATATCGGGTATGCTACGGCTACGTTACAGGATGTTCGGGTTTATGTAGACCGAACCACCTTTCTGGAAATCCCTATGTCCGTGAAAGGAGTGGAAATGGAAGAAGTGGTGGTTACGGCCGAAAAACCCGTGATTGTCCGGGATAAAACCTTCAGTTCCTCCAGTGTGGATTATGAAGATATCGAAAAAACACCGGCTGAAGGCATGCGGGATATCATGGAGCTGAATACCAGCTTTCAGCAGAATCCCAACGGGACCTATTCTCTGCGAGGCGGGGGAAGTTTTGATATCAATTTTATGATAGACGGTGTCACTCAGGAAAATTCCAATACAGGGGTGCCCGGAACCAATTACATGGGTGAACGGGCCAATACATCCTGGAAATATGATTTCAATCCCCTGGGAATTAAACAAATGGAATTGATCTCCGGCGGATTCAGTGCCGAGTATGGCAATGCTCAATCGGGTGTGGTGAAAATTGTGACCAAGGAAGGGTCTTCGGAATTTCAGGGAGAGGTCCGGCTGGAATATCGTGCCCCGGGGAAATACCACTTTGGTGATTATCTCTACAGCAAAAACCAGTTTGAATGGCAGAAATGGGGGGCTCTTGAAGCCTGGTTCAAGACAAATTATTTTCTGCTGCCCCGGGATCAGCAGATTGGAAATCCCTATACGGAAAATGGTGTTCCCTATAATCTCTATACCTACAATGAAGCAACCGGTACGTATGAACCCTACCGGATTTCACTGAAGGATTCCCTGGCGGTCGATTACTACAATCAGTGGCTTTCCAACCGGACACCCGAAGGGGAATCCATGGATGTGGCAGAGGACTTCACCTGGGTGCAGGTCTACGACACCACGGAGGCAGGCGTTATCCCTGCCTACCGCAAAGAATGGCAGTTGTCATCCGTGACGAATGATGAAAATCTGTTGGGGGTCTACGATTACCGCGAGCTGGTCTATAAACGGCTGCTGTTTGGCTTTGGCGGTCCCATCGGAAACCTGCCCGGATGGACTTTCTTTCTTTCCGGCGAAAAGCGGAAGAAACCTACACGATTGCCTACAAATGAACAGTATACGGACTATGACAACATCAATTTAACCACTGTCAGTAAACTGGATAAAAAACTGACCCTTCGTTCCATGTTTCAGTATCAGCACAACCGGAGCGGCATTTTTTCCGGATCTGATGATGTGCGCTGGGCATCGCCCGTGGGAAGTCTCTCTTTTCACAGCGGTCAGCATAAGTACCTGCTGATTACCGTCCCCCCAAAAGATGAATTTGCCTGGATACAATCATTTAATTTTACCTACCTTTTTACGCCTGAAGCCTTTTTTGACCTCACGCTTTCTCACACGTATGAAAGGTATGAAGTAAATACCACTCCCCTCTCTACAAAATGGCAGGTTCCCCAGGGAAACTGGGATGAAGGATATACCCGGCTTGTCTGGGATCCTTCCGCCACGTCATATAACCAGGATGTAAGAACCCATATCTGGGCGGTTCGCGGGGACTATACCAATCAAATCACCCATAATCATCAACTGAAAACCGGTTTTCAGGCAACTTCCAGGGATATGCACTATAGTTCCGTTTCCAGCGCTTATGTGAATGCCTTTATTTATAAGACGGGATTTGCCGAATATTATAAAGCAAAACCTCTGACCCTGGCGGCCTATATACAGGACCGGATGGAATATAAAGGTATGATAGCCAATCTGGGACTCCGGGCCGATGCCTTCAATAACTTTACCGATGTCCCCACCGATGAGTGGAATCCTCTCTACATGGGAACGGGCGCAAATGCCATCGGAGATCCGGAAACCGAACCCTCGAAATTTCATTTTGCCATTTCTCCCCGGGCAGGACTCTCATTTCCTATCGGTGAAGCTACGGCATTCAGATTGCAGTACGGCCATTTCTACGCCGTGCCGAATTTTCGCCATACCCTTTCAAAATCCACCTACCAGGGATGGATTATGTACGGGAATGCAAACTTGGGTTTTTTGAAAACCATCAGTTATGAATTTGGGGTGCAACACAGTTTATGGGGGACTCATAAGCTGGATGTGGTGGCCTATTATAAGGATATGACCCGGCAAACCACTAATATCCGCCGCCATTTTTCCACCGGAAGTGTGGGCCGGAGCGCCACCGATCCTTACGCGGCAACCTATGTTAATACGGGATTTGGCACATCCAAGGGGATTGAGGTGGAATTTGAAAAACACAGTGCCGGACGCTTGAAATATCGTTTTAAATATACACTTTCAAGAACATCCGGAGGTGTGTACGGTCCTTCGGAAATTTGGGCGGAGGACGATCCCAATCGTCCTTATAGTGACCGGAAATATATCCAAAGAGCCAATGACAACATTACATCTCTGGATAAAACCCATGCCCTGAGCGCCGTCTTCAGTTACTCTTTCGGATACAAAGAGGGTATCAGCCTGTGGGGATTTTATCCTTTTCAATACTTTTCCACTTCCCTGACCTATTCCGTCCGGAGCGGCGTACCCTATACGCTGGTGGAAACCTACGAGCAGACCTTCAACCTGACCAACAACCGACGCTATCCCATGGAATATGAAACCAACCTCTCCATGTCCAAAGTGTTCCGCCTTTTTGGTTACCGGACAACCCTCTCCTACCGAATTGAAAATCTTTTCAACAACAAATGGCTTACGCCTTTTGATCCCTATGCAGAGGCCGACGACTTGCTCAAATGGGTGAATACATCCAAAACTGCGGAAGATGACCCCTATAAATATTTCCGGGTCTACAGGAATATTCCCCGGCAGATTTTCTTTACCTTTGGAGTGTCGTTTTGAGTTGCTCCCCGCTGAGTGTGCAGAGACGCAGAGGGTGTGGGGGGATGCCCGGTTATTGAATAGACTTCCGAAAGGTGGTCGAATCGAGGTGCTAACTTCAAAAATATGATCGAACACATGATATTAAAACAACCAAAACCATCCCGTATAAGATATTTTTTCAAAGGTTTCTTTTCGCTTTTCTTCCTTTATAACACTCTTCTTTTCCTCAATATTAATCTCCATGCACAGGAAAAAATCCTCTTTCTCCGGGAAGGTCGCCTGTGGGAAACCATTAATCTGGCTAAAATCGGTCCCATGTTTGCCAATTGGAACCGCTCCGGATATGGAATGGATTATCCCGGTTTTGATACGGAATGGATTGCCGGTCATGTGGGGGAGGGACCGTCTCATCATGTAGGCGGCGGTTTCTGGATCGGTGCCCTGGACAGCAGCGGCAATGTGATGGGACGTGAAGATTATGCCCTTTATGCCGGGTCTGTCGGATTTGAAACAACTTCGAAATATATTGTGTCAAAACACGGTTTTATCACCGACGGTCGGGAAAATTACTATAATCAGCGTTGGGAAGGCATGGGTGAAATCGCCATTGAAACCGAATATGTCTGGAATCCGGACTATTTGTTTCCTTATGAACGGAAGAGTTATCTCCCCATACGGGTCAACCGGAAGGTCCACCAGTGGCCGACGCATGAAAGAGATCAGGATTATATTATTTTTGATTATACGGTGACCAATGTGGGTGATTCCACCATGTTTAAAACGCATGTCATGTTTCTCTACGGGTTTTCCATCAATGCCAGAGGCTGGTCCATCCTCTTTCCCAATTACAATGCCGGGTCCCGGAATACGCGGATGTTGTGGGACCGGAACCGGCGTTTGATGTATGGTTTCGCCACGGATTTCAAGGAGGTTGAAGGGAATGACAGTTATGACTTTTGGGCTGACGGCGGACCCAATCGTCAGGGTGAGTACCTGGCACCTGCCTATGCCGGCATTAAATTTCTTTATGTGTCCCCCGATTCTTCCGGAGAAGCTAACCGGATTCACAATTATGCCTGGGCAGCTTCCCATCCGACACAATCCAGCCACCCCTTTACCAATAAAGGCACGATGGAAGAAGATTATGCTGTTCTGAAAAATCCGGCCAATGCCACCGATGCCATCACCAGCCTGGGCGATGAGCGCTGGGGAAATGCTAAAATCTGGACCATGGTTTCCCTCGGTCCATGGGATATTGAACCGGGTGATTCTATCCGCTTTACCATCGCAGAAGTGGTTGGCTCGGTGCCCTATGAAGTGGTTGTGGATCCCAATGCCACTACCAGTGATATTGCCCGGGGCAGACAAATTCTACTGGAAAATGCCGATGCGGCCCAGGCCAATTTTGATGCAGGTTTCAATATTCCCATGCCCCCCGCAGCACCCGATGCCTTCGAACTGGATTATCTGGGAGAGAATGCCATCGGAGCAGTACTGAGCTGGGATAATACCGGCGAGGCAATTCCCGATGCCGATTATACGGGCGATGAAGCCTTTGATCTGGCCGGTTACCGGATCTACCGCTCCAATTATCTGCCCATCGGACCCTGGACTCTTATCGCTGATATTCCTAAAGGCGATTCCCAAATGTTTGATTCTTTTGAACAAAAATATACCTTTGTTGATACCTCCGTTGTAAACGGAGAAGCCTATTATTATGCCGTGACGGCTTATGATACGGGACACACCGTCTGGCCGCCGAATCCGGCTCTGTATCCCAACGGAGTTCCGCCACTGGAAACATCCAAATATATCAACAGAACCGTGACTCCTTTCCGGGCGGGATATGGTGCCAGCGAAGATCTGGAAAATGTCCTTGTGGTTCCCAACCCCTTTGTGATCAGTTCAGGTCTTACACAAACCGCCGATTCCGATAATATTCAATTCCGGAATATCCCCAGTCCGTGCACTATCCGGATTTATACCGTCAGGGGGGATCTGGTAAAAACCATCGAACATACCGAATCCATAGGGTCTGCCGTTTGGGACCAGGTGAGTGAATACGGACAGTTTGTGGAAAGCGGTGTGTTTATCTATCATATCACATCCCATGCACCCGATAGCCGGGGAAAAGTCACAATAGGAAAATTCAGTATTATCCGATGAAATATCTTGCACAAAAAATACTCCTTTTGGTCCTGCTTACGGCCACTTTACTTCAGGGAAACTCTTTTCGTAAAACAGGCACGGTAGGATACACATTTCTGGAACTTCCGGCCATGGCCCGTCAGGCCGCCCTTGGGGATGCTGTGGGGGCCGTGGCGGACGGCGGGGCAGTGTTATCCCTTTTTGCAAATCCGGGTGTGTTGGGATTGCAAAACGGCTGGCATTTCGGGGCGGAATATTCCCCCTGGCTGGCGGAAATTCAACACAATGCGGTGGGATTGGTCATTCCGGCCGGACTCATAGGGAATTTTGGGATCAGCGTAAATATGGTGGATTTCGGTAAGATGACCCATACCGGCACAGAAGGACACGTTCTGGGCACCTATACCGCCCAGTCTCTTGCCCTCGGTATCACCTATTCCCGCCGGCTGACGGATAAATTCTCATGGGGAATCCGCCTGAATGGTATCCGGGAGGAAATTCACACCTTTATATCTCAAAATGTTTTGGTGGATATGGGGATTTATTACCTGACCGGTTTTAATTCCCTGCGCATTGCCGGATATATCAATCATTTCGGTGTGGACGGCAAGTTCATCCGGGATTCGTTCAAAATGCCTACGGCACTGCGGCTCGGCATAGCTTACGATCTGTGGAATACACCCCGGTATCGTCTCACAACTGCCGTGGAATTGTCCCATACGGCAGACAATCTGGAGCGGCTTCATGTTGCCCTTGAACAATTGATCCTGAAACGCTTTTACGTGCGAAGCGCGTTCAAAACCCCGGTGAATGAAGATCCCTGGAGTTTCGGAGTCGGAATCCATTGGGGTAAAATCCGTGTAGATGCCGGTGTGATCCCCTTTGGCAGGTTTCCGGCCGTCTACTCCTTCGGTATACAGGTGACGCCATGAAAACTGGACGAAATATCATACTCATCATTATGCTGTGTTGTTTATCCGGACTCCCATTGAAAGCTTTGAGCCTTGAAGATTTGTCTGTCGAAGGGGGGTATGCTCTGGGGATGCCGGAAGATACCCTGATTGATGGTGCTCAGGGCCCCGGTTTTGAATTGTCCCTCCGCTGGCGCCTGAGTGACAAATGGTCCCTGATTCTGAACAGCAGCCACTGGTATATGTCCATCGATCAGGAAAATGCCCACCGGTTGCTGGACTGGCCTTACTGGCAGCAGATTTACGGGTTTGTGATTTATCAGGTGGGAACAGATCCTGTCTATGATGTTCATATTGATCCCCGTCAGGATTTGAAAATTAAACCGATGGAAGCAGGACTGGCATGGCGGAATTCCAAATCGGCCCGGTTTCAGTTTGGCGGTGAATTGTCCGGCGGGCCTGTATGGTTCAGGCGGCAACTTTATATTGAAGAGTTCTGGAAGAAACATTTTCCCTCTATCGACTATACGTATACCTATAATTTTCAAAACCGCTCCGATGCCGAAGACGGCTGGCTTTGGTCCGTTACACCGGCGGCCTTTGCGGCTTTCCAGCCTTCGGATTTTGTTTTGGTGTCATTAAAAGGAGCATGGAAATATTATATTACCTCCGGTGAAAATGTGGATTGTTTCCCCCTGAAAAGCCATTTTCACCTGTCTTTGAGTATTCATTTTTTATATTGAGAGATTGAAATGAAATTCCATTCAAAACCTTCACATTTGCTTCTGATGATGATGTGTTCAATATTGATCCTGGCTGCCGTTCCGGACGGATTGCAAGCCCAATACCGGTATTATCTGGGAGGGGGATATGAATGGATACATCCACTTGGCGGACTTCATGAGCGTTTTGAACCCATTGAATCCCCTGTCTTTTCAGGGGGATGGGATCTTGATGACCAATCCCGGATTATGCTGGATTATCGTTTTATGGTCTTTGATGAAATCAACCGGGACAAACTTCCCCATGATTCTCTCTCCATGGAACTGACAAATTATTCGGGAGGATTGCTCTATCAGTATGAATTCTGGCAGCCCTTTCCCTTCTTTTCTTTTTATATTCAGGCAGGCATATCCCTGAATCAGTGGAATTTTACCCGGGATGCCTTTCATGCCGTTCTGCCCGATTCCCTGGCACCGCTTACCCTTGATCTGGATGTTCACAAGCGTTCGGACTGGAGCTGGGGCGGCCGGATCGGATGTGGTGTGGAATGGTCTCCCCTGCGTTTTATTCACTTGGGATGGCAAACTGATTTTCATCTCATTGCCGCCGAACTCTGGCCGGCTGAAAGCCTGAATATGAAGTCTGTAAGCGGTCTGAAAATGTGGAATCAACAGGTTTATTTAAGAATAAGTTATGCCTGGTAAAAAAAGGTGGGCGTATGAACCGGAAACGTTTTTTTATGATAGGGTTATTTTTAGGATTCATTATGCTTTTTGGAGCTTATGCGTCGGAAAAACAGGCCGAAAACTGGCTTTGGATTGATGCCTCGGCCAATTTTGAGCGGTTGAGCAGCGAAGATTCCATCCGCTGCTACATGGAAAAAATCCGTCTGGCAGGCATTGACGGCGTTATAGTGGATTTGAAACCCATTTCCGGTGAGGTTTTATATCCCAGCGAGATAGCCCCCCAGGCTCTGGAGTGGCGGGGATTTACACGGGATGCCGCTTTTGACTATCCCGGACTCATGATTCAGTATGCCCGAAAAAACGGGCTCACTATCCTGGCGGCCATGAATTGTTTCTCTGAAGGATGGAAACAGGAAAAACGCGGTCCCATTTATACCACTCATCCCGATTGGCAGACCATGCTTTATCTGCCGGAAGGGATTGTCCCCACAACGGAATATCAGGTGGGATACTCGGCTTTTGTAAATCCGGCGCGGCCCGATGTGCAGGAACATCAGTTCCGGTTGATGGAAGAAATACTGACGCGGTATGATTTTGACGGAATCGTACTTGACCGTGGCCGTTACGATAATATCCGGTCCGACTTTTCCGATTTCTCACGAAATGCTTTTGAAACCTGGCTGGGCAAACCGGTGCAAAACTGGCCGGAGGATATTTTCTCCTGGATTCCGGACGAAAGTGGGAAAGCGGTTCACAAACCGGGCAAACTTTATAAAGAATGGCTTTTCTGGAGGGCTAAGGTGATCCATGATTTCTTTTTCGAAGCCCGAAATCGTGTGAAAGCAGTACGATCTGATGCCATATTTTCCGATTATGTGGGAGCCTGGTATCCCAGTTACTATGAACTGGGTGTGAATTGGGCCAGCAAGACGTATGATCCCTCGCAAGAGTATGACTGGGCTCTTCCGGAGTATAAAGAAACCGGGTATGCCGAAACATTGGATTTTCTCTTTACGGGATGCTATTTCTATCCGGTAACAATTGCCGAAGTGGACAGTTTGTATAAGGACTGGAAAGGGAAATCAAACGGGGAGGCCGGAATGGAAGAAAAATATAAACCATACCATTCTGTGGAAGGGGCTGCTAAAATGTCCAGAAAAGTAACAATGGGCAAAGTACCGGTTTATGGAAGTTTGTATGTGCAGCAATACAAAGATGAAAATGATCCCCGGCAGTTTGTGGATGCCATACGCATGGTGCAAAAGGAAACAGATGGCGCCATGATTTTTGATTTGGTCCATATTATCATGTTTGACTGGTGGGATGAAATGTCTGCAGGATTATGATTAAAAATTAAATCAGAAAATAAATGAAGGGATGATGCATCATCCCTTCTTTTATTTTTAAAGGTTTAAAACAAAAACAGGTCATCCTCGTCGCCGTTCATGCCTTCACCGTTTTCCGGGCGGTTTTTCCCGTTTTTGTAATTGTTAAAACGGTAGGTCAGGGATAGAATGGCAATGGGGGATTCTCTTTCAAAAGCCGTGGCATTGACAAAGTTGGGACCGGTGGTTGTGAATTCGTGTCTTCCCGTTCCGAAAACATCCCGAATCTGTAGTGCAGCAGTCCAGTTTTTTCCTATGTCGTATTTCACGGCGGCGCTGGCAATCCAAAATCCTTCCCGTTCACTCTGACTGGTTACAGAAGGACCATGGTAGTTGGTGTCAAACTGAATCCGGGTTTCGCTTCCCACATAAAAGGTGTTGTTGAATTTGACCCCCCAGTTGTTGGATGAGTTATCAAAACTCCGTCCGTTAAAACTGCCTTCCACCCGGTAACGGTACAGATTTCCGCTCAGGAAAATATTCCAGAAAGAAACAGGACTCACATTCAGTGAAAGTTCGGCACCGGTACTGTAATCTTTTCCCACATTGGCAAATGTGAAGAGCAGGGTCTCTTTATCGATAACGCTTTGGACCCTTTCCACTTTGTTTTCTGTTGTCCGGTAATAAATGTCCGCAGCGATATAATTCTTCTTTTTACTCAACTGCCAACTGGCTTCCCAGGCATTGATATATTCAGGCTCCAGTCCCGGATTCCCCTGAAAAACCGAGTAGGCATCCCGCTGAGTTGCATAAGGCTCCAGATACCAGTTCCGCGGCCGGTCAATGCGACGTGTATAAGATGCCATTACCTGATTGTTATCTGATATGGGAAGACTGACATGGATGGAGGGAAAAATGTCCCAACGGTCGATCAGGTAGGTTGTATCCTGAGTGTTAAGATGCATGTTTCGGTAGGTGTATTCTCCCCGGGCGCCCCATTGCCATTGAAACAGACCGATTTCACGTTTGTAAATGGCGTACAAACTGTGAATGACATGTTCATAATCATTGTTGTAGCTGTACCGGGGATAATAAATATATTGCGATGCCGTGGTATCCCATCCATAGGTACCGGTCCCTTCTTGATCCATGGAAATCCGGGATTGAATGCCTGCCTCAAAACCGCGGGTTTCAGACATCATGTTTTTGTAATCCAGTTTCAACCGCCAGTCCGAATCATCAGAATCTGCCGTGTTTTTGGTTCGGTCCGTAATGGATTCATCGTTATCACGACGGGTTGTTTCATTAAATTCACTGCCTGTACGGCTCCGGTAACTGACAGAGCCTGAGAGATCATGTCCCTCTTTGTTGAATTTTTTTGTGAATTCAAGGCCGGCTCTCCAGTAATCACCTTCGCGGGTGTTGTCATCCAGGGAGCGGTATAAAGAATAAACCGGATATTCTTCAAAAATCTGATTGCTGGTACGACTTCGTCCGTAATGGCCGATATTGAACTGAGCAGAAATGAGAAATGTGCCGGTTGGCCGCCAGTCCAAACTGGTCCGGTATGAATAAGTCTTTCGCTGCATCTCTCCCCGGCCTTCACCTGAAACACTGAAAGCTGTATCATTCATGGTGGTGGTTTTGTTTGTTGTTCGTTGTCCGCCGGACTGGAAATCATTCCAGCTCAGGCTGTTGTTCCAGGTGAATTTATCGTAACGCATGCTCAAAGCGGCATTGGCACCGTATTTGTCTCCGTTTCCGGTATTGACAGACAGCTGTCCGCTCATACCGATGATTTTTTGCTTTTTGGTCACAATGTTAATGATTCCGGTTGTTCCGTCGGGATCATACCGGGCGCTGGGGTTTGTGATAATTTCAATGGTTTGAATCAGGGTGGCGGGAATCTGATCCAGAGCATCGCTGCCTTCAAAAATACTGGGATGCCCGTCTATCATGACAATGAAATTCGAACTGCCCCGGAGTGTTACCGTTCCCTCCACATCCACATCAATGGATGGAACGTTTTCCAGAATCTCTACAGCTGTTCCGCTCAGACCGGCTGCAAACTGGTTTGCATTAATAACCCGTTTGTCTGCTTTGAATTCTATCACAGGCCGGTCTCCCACAACCTGGACTTCGGACATCTGTATGGCAGCCCGTTTCAGGCGAATATCCTTTAGGGTTACCTTTGCACTTTGCGGTGTAATCCGAAATGCAGGACTCAGGGCTTCGTAAAAGCCGATGAATTTAACTGAAACATAGTAACGCCCGGCAGGAATATTCGGCACATAGTAATATCCGTTTTCATCACTCATGGCTCCGTCGACCAGAGTACTGTCGGGAAGTTTGTATACCACTACATTGGCGTATCCGATTTCGTTGCCGGTCGCATTGTCGAGAACACGCCCCTGGACCGCTCCTCTGAAATCAGAAGGCCTCCGGCCGTCCCGGGCCGTGATTGCCGTCGCAAGTAGTGTCAGAATGATCAATATTCGTGAAGCTGTTTTTATCATTTTTATCCTTTTTCTTTTCAATACTCTTTGACACAAAACAAAGCGGAAAGTTAATAAAAAAATGCCGCTACATTGGATAAATCAAAAATTACGCCCGTATAAAATAATATAAATAAACAGGCTAATATAAGATGATTGCCTGATATGCAGGAATATCCACAATAAATTCGTGATCTACCCGGTCATACACCTTGTTGCCCGGATATTCCGTTATTTTCTTTTGTCCACGGAAGTGATTTTCATGAATAACGAAGGGTTGGCTTTGGTCGCTGTTGTTGAATAGGACCATGACGACATCTGAACCGCTTTGGCGTTTGAATCCGAAAAGACTGTTGTCGTTATCGGCCACAACCACCGCATAATCTCCTGTTTGGAGTGCGGGATGTTCATTTCGGAAATGAATGAGTTTTCTGTAAAAATCATGAAGTTCGTGGTTAAAAGCCACGGGGATGGGTGGCATGGAGTCCTGGTTAGGTTGGGTGGCTTCCGGTTCATACTGTTTATCGGGCCAGACCATGGGTTTGCGGCAACACGGGTCATTAGCCCCCCACATGCCGGCTTCATCTCCGTAATAGATCATGGGTGCACCTACAAATGTCATTTGCAATACAATCATTTGCCGGTGAATTTTGTATGATTTTTCATCTTCCGGCGGCCGGATATTGTAACGGGGATTATGTGCCTGTGATTTTCCGAAAAATTCTCCCCAGTTTTCAAATTTTCCGATATCGGGATTTGCCAGGGCGCTGAGGAGCCGCTGGGTGTCATGGGAATCGTACAGATTTTGCATCACATAAAGTGTTTCAAGAGGATAGGTGTTCAACAGAGAATCCAGCTCCCGTGCCAGGCGGACCGGTGTGATTTTATCCCGTCGCCTTACAAAATACTTGTGGGTAATAAAGGCAAAATTGTAATTCATCACTGCGTCAAATTCGTCGCCCTGCAGATATGGAAGCACTTTCTCCGGTGGATCGATGATTTCCGCCGTAAGGTATGCTTCCGGATTTATGGCTTTCACATGGTGTCGCCAGGCTTTCCAAAAGGGATGTCCCACACAGAAAGCCACATCAAGTCGCCAACCGTCAATCCCGTCGGAGGGATCACCATCCCCGTCCGGATCCATCCATCGCCGGGTTGAATCGAAAATGTACTGCCGGGGTCCCTTTACAATCCCGTTTTCATCCTCACGGAGTTCGGGCAATTCTGTCACACCAAACCATCCTTTATACGTAAAAGGAACCTTTGAAAATCCCGGTGTATCCCAGTCTGTTACGGTAAACCAATCCCGGTAATCTGACTTTTTTCCGTTTTTCAGAAGATCCTGAAAGGCAAAACTGTTGATTCCCATGTGGTTGAACACGCCGTCAAAAATGATTCGGATATTACGGCGATGTGCTTCTTTGATCAGTTTCAAAACTAATTTATCTGCTTCTGTCCAAACCCAGGTGGATGGATCAACCGGGTTTTCTCCGGTCAAGCGTTGTTGATCTCCTTCCGGATCAGGGCCAAAGTGGACATCAATATGATGGTAGCATGCTCCGTCGTACTTGTGAAGACTGGGCGCCTGAAAGACAGGATTCAGGTATATGGCACCGATCCCCAGGTCTTCCAGATAATCCAGCCTGTTGATGATACCCTGCAGATCCCCGCCATAACGCCGACGCTGAATGTTAAACCAGATGTCTTTCCCATTTTCCTTTTCCCAGGGCTGGAGTTTATACCAGTCTGCCGTCCAGGGGGATAGCTGCCAGGGGGATTCGGCATCGTGGGGCCACGCGCCTCTCAGAGACTCTTTATCCGGATCATTTGCGGAATCCCCATTCTCAAAACGGTCCGGAAAAATCTGATACCATACGACCTTTGCTGCCCAGGACGGTACCTGTTTGAAAAAGGATTTTTCATCCATCAGTGTTTCCTTCTGTTTCAGCTGACAACCCAGGAGAAGAAGAACAATCATGACTACCCGTATGCTGCGGTTTACCATCTTTTATTCCCTGCTTAGAATGATCATGAACCGGCAAAATATTTGATAGTTTTTAACACTGAATCGGTCAAAGCCTGGGCCGCCTTTGAGGGAGAGCTCTCCGTACCATGGCCCGATTTCCATCCAGGTGGCGATGCCAATGCCGGCTTCCGAGAGCCCGGCTTTTCTGTAGACCGGTCCCTGTTGATAGGATGACAGATTCAGTCCGGTATAAACCGACAAAATCCACGGCATTTTCCAATCCATCGGCCATTGAATTTCATTGTAACCGTACAAACATCCAGACAAAGGGTTCATATCTGCCGTGAATTGCCACCGGAAAAAGGAAACATGACTGATCGTGCATTTCAGTGAAGATGTAAGTGAATCGGTATATCCCCACCACCCCAGACTTATTTCAGGTTGGATTCCCAGGGATGAATAAGATGTATAGAAACCTCCGTATGCAGACAGATCCCACGCTCCGGCACCGAGACTAAAGTCTGCACCGGTGTACCATGGAGTTTCTCCAGGATAAAAGGTCACCCCCGGCCGTACAACCAATCCGCGCTCCATCCTGTATCCATATTCTCTGCGGGAGGATTCTACAGACAGATTGATATCGTAATTCGTACAGTCTGCCATTCCCGGAATGATAAGAAGTAAAAAGAGGATATATGTGAAGATGCTTTTCATATAATGGAATTTAGAACCTTCCACCTTCAGGAGAAATGAAAAAGCGGCTGAAAAGAAAAATGCCGGTGCGTTGCACACCGGCATTTTTCAACACAGGAGGGAACCTGAGAAGAAATATTTCAAAACCCTTTCGGGATTTATCCCTCAAACGCACTATGAATATACCTGTATTTCGCTTTGAAGTGCAATAGTTCTTTTAAAAATATTTCTACCTTCTCTTTGGGAGATCGGGTTAAATTTCTGAGTTGATGGTTGACAAGACATGAGATGTCCGGGCTGCCTCCCCTATTCCCTTTTTGAAAAGGAGTTTTCATGTTTCAAAATGCTTCATCCTGGCTGATGTTTGGTTTGTTTTTTCTTATCATTACCTTCTTTTTAGGTCTTGCGGATTTTTTACTCCGGCTGTTCAGGGTGCATCCCCACACAACACGCAGGATTGTCCATATTCTTGTAGGTGTGCTGGTTTGCTTTGCTCCCTGTTTTTTTCAGGATTCCCTGCCGGTTGCAACGCTGGCCGTTATTTTTATCCTTGTCAATTATTTCGGTATCCGCTACGGATTGCTGAAGGGTATACACGAGACAGACCGGGTTAGTTACGGAACTATCTATTTCCCCGTTTCTTTTCTGATTCTTGTCCTCTGGTTTTGGGACAAGGATCCGGCGATTTTACTGACAGCTATGCTTATCATGACCCTTGGCGACCCTATTGCCAGTTGGGTGGGAGAATCCCGCAAACACCCTGTCACCTTTAAAATCTGGTCGGATAAAAAATCTCTCCAGGGAAGCACGGCCATGTTTATAACTGCTTTCATTGTGGCAGTAACGGGGATGTATTTCTTCCGGCGTTTCTTCGGACCGGAGATTTCCTGGCAGACAGCCGTCCTTTTTGGTTTTTTTACGGCGGTATACGCAGCGGTTTCAGAAACCATATCCCATGAAGGGACCGATAATCTGATGGTTCCTTTGGGAAGTGCCGTAATTCTGGATTTTCTCTATACCGGCAGTCCGGCCATGCAGCACCAGCTCATGTTTTGGATGATACTGACTGTAGGGATTGCCTGGCTTGCCTGGAAAGCAAAAACCCTTTCCCTGAGCGGTGCCGTGGGGGCCTGGCTTCTGGGGACTGTTGTCTTTGGCATCGGAGGACTTGAGTGGATGTTCCCCATGATTTTCTTCTTTGTAACTTCCAGCCTTTTTACCAGTGTGGGAAAACGGCATAAAAAGATTCTTGAAACGGTTTTTGAAAAGGGGGGACAGCGGGATATTTTTCAGGTTTTTGCCAATGGGGGTGTGGGAATGCTTGCCATTCTCGGGTTCTATTTTACCCGGCATCCGGTCTGGTATATGATATTTCTGGGAAGCATCGCCGCGGCAACCGCCGATACCTGGGCTACTGAATTGGGTACATTCAGCAAACGTCCGCCTGTCAGTATCCTCAATTTTAAAAAAGTTAAAATGGGAACATCCGGAGGAATCACGGCTCTGGGGACTTTTGGCGCTCTGATCGGGTCATTCTCCGTAGTGCTGATAGGCTGGTTCATGTGGAGATGGCGCCAGATGGATTTTCTCACACCGGGACATATTATCGTGATAAGCCTGGTCGGTTTTTTAGGATCAACAGTCGATTCTATTTTGGGTGCGACGGTCCAGGCCCAGTACCGATGCCCTGTTTGCGGTAAAATCACAGAAAAAAAAGATCATTGCTCAGAGAAAGATATCCCCCTGATCCGTGGATACCGGTCCATGAATAATGACCGGGTCAACCTCCTGTGTACGCTGACAGGTGGACTGTTAGCTGCTTTAGCCGTTCTGTTCTGATGAACTTCGAATAAAAAACGATCAGTCTATTTCATAAAAAGCATTTTCAGTGTGTACACCGCACAGTCCGTTTCCATCCTGCAAAAATAAATCCCTGAGGGGTATCCCGTTCCCTGAAAAGTCACACCATACATCCCCGGTGAAAAGGCGCCCTCCACTAGCGTTTTCACAAGTTCTCCCCGAATGTTGTATATCAGGATTTTTACAGGTGTGTGTTTTTGCACACTGAAACGAATGTGGGTTTCTGCATTGAAGGGATTGGGAAAGTTGGGATAGAGATCTGTTGTGTTGGGAATCTCGGGGGTTTGAATGGTTTGGATATATGATTTCAACTCTGTGCCAACAACCGTCAATAAAGGGTTACCGTCGATATTATCTTGTCCCAAAGCCCAGATGATAGCTCCGGCCAACCCGTGATTCAGGATGTAGTAGCATTTTTCGGTAATGGACTCTTGATCGTCATAGCTGATAATGCGGGTTTGATCGGGATGACTCAGCCAGGGCGTTTTTGTTTCTGTATCCCAGTGGCGAATCCATCCTTCTTTCAAAAGAGGCTCAATTTCATAGTATCGGCGCTGGGTACCACCTGTACTCATCCCAAACAGGGAAGAGGCTTGAAATTCCCATCCGTAAAAAGGAATTCCAATACACAATTTTTCCGGGGGAACTCCTTTATCGTACAAATAATGTTTTACCGACCGATCTATCCATCCCTGATCCGTTGTACTGATACTGCCGTACAAGGGGGCGTTGGGTCCTGCTTTACTCGTCCAGCTGCCGTAATAATCGTAAGTCATCACGCCAACCCAGTCAAGCACCTGATTCATCACTGTCCAGTTATATCGGTTGTTTGTATCGGTTGATGGTGCTGCGATACTCAGAAGAAGCGGCGGTTCCTGAGTTGAAAATGCTTCGTAGATTTCCTGAAATAAAAGGGTTGTATAAGATTGTTTATCCGGGGGTGGATATTCCCAGTCAATATCTGCACCGTCATAACCGTGCTCAAGACAAAAACGCGTCAGATTTTCTACAAAAGCTTTCCGAGCAATGGAATCTGAAGCTAACACGGTAAAACGAGGTGTTCTTGCCGGATCCCACCCTCCGACAGATATGGAAATTTTTACCTGGTGGTCATGACAGGCCCGGATAAGTTCAGAATCTTCTGTAAATCCACTGAAATCCAGGCGACCATCTTCATAAGGAAAAATAAACGCATGACACAGATGTGTCAGATGTTCAAAAGGGATTTCAGTGTGGGGATATGTGTACTTGTTCCAGCTGGGATAATACCCGATGATTTTGGGACCGGAAGCGGAAAATAATAAGGTTGACAGCAGGATCATATAAAGCCATATCGCAATAAGAATCTGTAATTTTCTCATCATGTTTAACCGGTCTGTATAAAGATATTGTTGTTACTCAAATTTAAGGATTGTCCGGTAAAAATGGGTGATTATGTTCGAATTTAACAAAAGAAATGAACCCCTTGTCTGATGACATTGGTTTTCGGGTTTGGGTTCATGAGAAAACAGGAATATGATGTCAAAAGGATATATGAATTACAATATAAGCTTGACATATATGCCCAGGACATGTATCTTACCCCCGGGGTGGGGGGCGATATCTAACCGAAATCATATATCCCATTTCTCTGATAATCCTGGTATGAAATCAATCCTCTTTAAGAAGTTAGCACCTCGATATGTCCGCCTGACGAAATTCAATCACCTCACTTCGTTCGGTATTCAATAACTGCTGAGTGGCTTCAACCGCTACTTCACAACGTTTAAAAATCCACGGGTCTTTTGAACGGCATTTTTGCCGATATGAGCAGACTTCGATTTTGCTCAGTAACTGTGCCCGTGCCAACTCTCGTCACACGTTATTCCCCAGTTACAAGTTCCAAGCTTCCCACTCGAATCAATCTCTCCCTCCGGGGGAGAAAAACTCAACATTCTCAACTAAAACTCACTACTCTCCACCCTCTACTCAATTCAGTTTTTTTCAAGGCGGTATATGAACGCTTGTCTTTTATTCTATGGGAAAGTTTCATTATATTGTCTTATTGCCGTTTGATAAATAATCGGAGGAGATATTGAGAAAAATTCGATTGATCTGCATCATGCTGCTGGCCGTATTTTATACTTTAAATCTTAAAGGGAATACCGGTCCTGTACTTTTTATTAACAAACCCGTGGATTACCAGCTGTTCACCCGGGATCAAACCGATTCAGCCAAGGTCCTTATTTCCGGAACGGTTACGGAAACAGGATATGATTCCATTGCCCTTGAGTGTTACAAAAATGATACTTTATACGATACTCAGGTCTCTTATCTCTCCTATTCGAACGATCAGGCTTCTTTCTTCTTTAAATGTCTGATTCATGCGGAATTAAGTACCTACGATTTTTCCTTGTTTTTAATAACAGAGGGTGTGAGAACGCCGGTTTGGACGGCAGAGAACATTGTTTGTGGAGATGCATTTATCCTGACAGGCCAGTCTAATTCACACTATGCATTTGCCTCGGATACCTGGCAAAACACTTTTTGTCGAACCTTCGGCGTGAAAACAGCGAATTCAAATTATAATGTATACAATCCTGCAGATACACTGTGGACCATGTCCTATGCGTATTCCTCTACAGGTCCCAATGTGGGATCTATGGGACTGGCTTTGCAGCGGAAAATTATGGAGGAAGAAGGAATCCCCACCTGCCTTTTCAATGGCGGAACCGGTGGCAGTTCTATCAGTGAACACTTTAAAAATGAAGAAATGCCCGAAGATCTGAATACAATTTATGGTAAATTGCTTTATCGGATCAGGAAAAGCGGTGTGACCCGTATTCGTGCTATTTTATGGCATCAGGGTGAAAATGATGCAGATCTGAATCCTGCATTGGCTTATCCGGAGCGCTTCAGCCGCCTGGTTCAGGCATGGCAGGAGGATTATACCCCGGAACGATACTATGTGTATCAACTCCGCCCCGGCGGCCCAGGGACGGCCCAGGGTGTTTTTCGTGAGATGCAACGGACACTGCCCGATTTCTTTCCGGAATATGATCTTGAAATCATTGCAACCTGCGGGCTCCCCGGGTATGATGGTCTTCATTTCAGTTATGATGGGTATATGGCAATGGCTGACCGGACCTTTGATCTGATTCGGACGGATTTTTATCATGCGTTGGATACACCGGGCATTCATTCTCCGGTTATTCAACAGGCAATGTATGACTACACAAAACAGCAGGTGATTCTTGTTTTTGATGAAGGACAATCTCTCCGGTGGCCCGATCCTGTCGGGGAGTATACGATGGAGAATTATTTCTTTCCGGAAGGAACCCGGGAAATGATATCCCATGGGGAAGCCAGGGGAGACTCCCTGGTTCTGACACTTCGCGGACCTAATTTTATATCCCATATTACCTATCTTCCCGATAACAGCTATTTCAACAGTATTGTTGAGTATCAGGGTCCCTGGGTGAATAATACCCATGGCAACAGTGCCCTGAGTTTTCACGAATTCCCTGTTGAACATTCAGAAAAATACGTCAAAATCACTTCTCCCGACGGCGGTGAAATCTGGAGTCCGGGAGCGGAACAAACAATAGAATGGATTTCGGAACAAACGGATTCTGTCTGTCTCGAATACAGCGTAAATGATGGAATGGATTGGCAAATGATCATTCATGGTCTTCCGGCCGAGGAAGGTGTTTTTACCTGGCAGGTGCCGAAAGTAAACAGCGAAACTTGCCGCATCCGTATCAGAGATTTCTCCGATTCCCTGATTGCCGATGAGAGTAATATGAATTTCAGCATCATTGAACAATCTGTAACACTTCTGACACCCAATGGGGGTGAATTGTTCACGGCAGGGGATACCATAATGATAACATGGACCAGCGCTTATGTTGAAAACGTAAAGCTGGAGTATTCGAATGACGGCGGGTCAGACTGGAACACAATCCGCTATCGGGTTGAGGCTCCCCTTGGTGCATACGACTGGATTGCACCGGATATTTCTTCCACAGAATGCCTTGTGCGGATCCTGGACCGGGATAGCGATGCTGCCGATACAAGCGATGCCGTCTTTACCATTCAGACCGGTAGTGAGATCAATATGGAAGTGTATCCTGAGATATTTGCCCTCCAAGCTGTATATCCCAATCCCTTTAATCCCCAAACCACCATTCACTTTTCCCTTCCGGAGGATTGCCATGTAGAACTTCGTGTGTTTGATGTCAAAGGGGAACAAGTTACAACTCTTGCAAATGTCACCTTTGAAAAAGGAACACACAGACTTGTCTGGGATGCTTCGGAATTCAGCTCGGGAATCTATTTTCTCACACTCCGTGCCGGAGGCCGTTATGCTTCTCAAAAATGTGTGTTGATAAAATAAATTGTGTGAATATTATAAAGGAATAATGATGCCGAAACGAATGCTATGGTATTTCATCTTTCTCATTATTGTTTTTGGCACGGGATGTGAGGAAGGAGGAAATACAGCACCTGAAACATCCGGGGAAGAGACAAACTATTTTGAAAGTCTCTGCGATTCAGTGGTTGATCAGACACCCGTTCCGGGGATCATTGCCGGATACTGGTCGGACAGCTCCCAAACAGCCTGGGAATATGCCACGGGATTTGCCGACCTGATGGAAGGAAAACCCATGGAAACGGATATGTATTTCAGGATTGCCAGCATAACAAAAACCATGGTCAACACCGTTCTGTTTCAGTTGATTGATGAAGGCCTGTTGTCCATGGAAGACACCCTGTCACAGTTCAGGCCGGACATACCCCATAGCAATTCCATTACACTCCTCATGTTATCGGACATGACAAGCGGCATAGCTGATTATTCCACACATCCCCATTTTATGCAAATGGCCCTGGCAGATCCTCTCCATATATGGCATCCCGATTCTCTGATTGCACTGGGAACCTCTTTAACACCCTTGTCCGAACCGGGAGAAAACTGGCATTACAGCAATACCAATACCATTATCCTGGGCCGCATTATTGAGCAAATTACCGGAAAATCCCTGGCAAATGAATTGAATGACCGGATTTTTGAGCCTTGCGGATTATTCCACACGACTTTTCCGGAGACAGGCAACGACATGCCCGAGCCCCATCCCAAAGGATATTACGCCGGGGATACTGGATATCCTGTCGACTGGTCAGAATCCTACGATATTTCCGTCGCCTGGGCGGCAGGTGCCGTGATTTCCACTCTCCGGGATTTACGGGAATATGCAGTCTTTTTAACTGACGGAAGCCTTATGTCCGCTGAAAGTCACGCATTTCGGTTGCAACATGAAGTACCGACAACAATTGAAGGAGGATATTACGGTCCTGGAATTCTTCGGTATGAATCATGGTATGGGCATCTGGGGGGGCTGCCGGGTTTTACATCCGTTATGCTTCGGAATCCCATGACAACAGAAACAATCATCATTTTCTACAATGCCCAGCTGAATGACCACCAGCCTGCAGATCTGGCTAAAAAGATGATTGATTATCTGTCACGTTCAATTCATGCCGGTTCCCGTACCGATTAAGGCTTTTGACTTACACGGTAAAAACGTATATTAACAATCTGGTTAACATGTGAAAATGATGAAAACAATGAAAAAGAAAATATTTCTCTCCACACTGACCATTCTGTTATTGGCAACAGCTATATTTTACCCCAAAATCTCCGCTTCAGTTGATGATTTATATTTGAAAATTGCGGTGATGAATGACATCATCTCCATTATTAATGAGAGTTATGTAGACGAGGTAGACTGGGCCAAAACAATGGAGGGGGCATACCGGGGGATGCTGGAAGAATTGGATCCCCACTCTGTCTATATCAACAAGGAAAAGCTGAAAACCGTTAAGGAAGAATTCCAGGGGAACTTTCAGGGAATTGGAATCGAATTTGATATTATTGATGGATACATCACGGTTATTTCACCTATTGTGGGCACCCCATCCGAACGGGTAGGCTTGCAATCCGGGGATAAGTTCCTCAAAATTAATGGTGAATCTGCTTATAAAATCACACAGGAAGAAACGTTTAAAAAACTCCGTGGACCCAAAGGGACATCCGTTACCCTCACGGTAAAACGGGTAGGGGAAGAAGAACCTTTTGAAGTGGAAATTATCCGGGATGATATTCCCATTTACTCTGTCCTCGCCCATTTCCTCGTCGATGAAAATATAGGATATGTCCTTGTGAACCGGTTTTCTCAAAAAACAGCCGAGGAATTTTCTGCTGCCCTTCATGATTTGGAAGCACAAGGCATGACAGCTCTCATCATTGATTTGCGCTATAACGGCGGAGGCTATATGAATGAGGCAGTGGAAATGCTGGATCATTTTCTGAATGCCGGTGACATGATTGTCTATACCAAAGGCCGTTTACCCAATGCCAACGAAGAATTTTATGCTACAGGGAAAGGCGAATTTAAAGATTTGCCCGTTGTGGTCATGATTAATCGGGGCTCAGCCAGTGCTTCGGAAATTGTCAGCGGAGCTCTTCAGGATCTGGACCGGGGAATGATTGTGGGGGAGACCAGCTTTGGTAAAGGACTTGTTCAGCGGCAGTGGCCTCTGAAAGATGGTTCGGCTGTCCGGGTAACCGTTGCGCGGTATTACACTCCTTCCGGCAGACTGATTCAACGTCCCTACAATAATGGTCTGCAGGATTACTATGAGTCCATTATTTTAGCGGATGAGGCTGATTCAACAGCTCATGATACAACAGATAAACCGGTTTTTAAGACCAGATCCGGAAGGATTGTTTACGGAGGTGGAGGCATTACGCCTGATGTGCTGGTTAAAAGACAATTGAACCTGTCTAAGTCAACAGTGAAGGTCTTTCAGCACAGCGACCGGCTCTTTTTCAAATTTGCTCAGGAATTGAGTAAAAAGTATCCTGATCCTCCTGCAAATGCCGAAACATTTATCTTCAACGCAGATCTTCCCGAAGGATATCTTGAGGATTTTCTGACCTTTGTTGGGGATAAGGTTGAATCCTTAACGCTTGAAGACCTGCAAAAAGACAAAGATTACATTGAGATGCAACTGAAATCGGAAATGGCTAAAATGTGGTGGGGTAATAACGCATTTTACAAAGCGCGTCTTCTTACTGATAATCAGTTTAAAGCTGCTCTGGAACACATTTCCGATGCTAAAAAACTGCCGGGATTAAAGCCTTGAACCGTGCTAAAAAGAATTGACATTAAACATTGCTTTGAGTAAAATGGCTGGCAATGATGTTTGAAACAACTTTTCAATTAAGATCGGAGGTTCATATCCATGGTTGAATTATTTGTAAAGGGCGGTCCGTTTATGCCCTGGATCCTTGGTGTGTTCATTTTTGGACTCATCATTGTATTTGAACGGTTTTATTCACTCACAGCTGCTGAACTCAGAACCCGCTCATTCCTGAAGAAAATTGAAACGATTCTCAGGGAAGAAGGACCGGAAGCTGCTAAGGAAGAATGTGAAAAATCCAGCAGCCCTGTTGCAGCGATTTATCATGAAGCCCTCAGCCGTATGGATCAGGGGCTGGAACGGGTGGAAAAAGTGATTGAATCTGCCGGTTCTCTGGAAATGGCATTTCTTGAAAAGAACCAGATCTGGCTTTCGACAGCTATCACAATTGCACCTATGCTTGGATTTATTGGTACGGTTTCGGGTATGGTAAGTGCTTTTAACGATGTGGCTGCTGCCAATGATATTTCACCCGCTATTGTGGCCAGCGGTATTTCTGAAGCCTTGCTGACGACATTGTTTGGCTTGATTGTGGCTGTGATTATCTCCATTTTCCAGAACTGGTTCATGAGCCGTATTGATAAAATGGTTATCGACCTGGAAAAAAGTGCCGTAACCCTGGTGGATGTATTATCCTTAAAAATGAAAAAATAAGGCCGGATTAAATCTATGCTTGTAAAAAATAGAAAACGTAAAAAAGCTGAAATCCCCTCGTCATCTATGTCCGACATTGCTTTTTTGCTCCTGGTCTTTTTTCTTCTGGTCTCTACCATCGATCCGGATAAGGGGATTGGATTCGTCTTGCCGGGGAAAGGCGGGGAATTTAAGGTGAATCCTAAAAATATCACGAATGTCCTGGTGAATGCTTCGGGACAAGTCCTTATGAACGATAAGGAAGTACAGCCCCGGGAAATCAGCCGTGAAGCTCAACGGCTCCTTTCACAAAATTCCCTGATGATTTTCTCTGTACAAACAGCGGAAAATACAAAATACCAGGATTATATTAAAGTGATAGATCAGTTGAAATTGGCGAATGCAACCCGTATTTCCATCGCCGATTCGGAATAAATAAGGCAATACTATGGCGATAAAGAAAAAAACAAAGCTGAAAGCTGAAATCCCCACGTCATCTATGCCTGATATTATTTTCATGTTGTTGATCTTTTTCATGATGACGACAACCATGCGCCAGTTTGAAGGATTGAAGGTGATTCTTCCACAGGCCCGTAAGATTGAAAAAGTAGAAACCAAACGGCATGTATCCTATATTTTTGTGGGACGAGACGGTGTGATATCTGTGGATGATAAACTGATCCAGGTGAATGACGTGAGAAAGGTTATGTATTCCAAACGTGTGGCCGATCCCCAGCTGATCGTATCTATCAGAGCGGACCGGAATGTGCAGATGGGGGTTATCTCTCAGATTCACAATGAACTCCGTGAAGCCGATGCGCTCCGGGTGAATTATTCAGCCACCACAGCTAATTACTAATGGAGTACAGTCAATGTCTGTAAAACAATTCGAAAGATTCAAAGAACGGTCCGTGTTTGTGGCGGAAGTATCCAGTATTCTGGTGGTTTTCCTCCTTATCCTGATTTTTTACTTTGTACCGAAATTTGAATCAGATTCTACAATCGAAACAACAGGGCCCCAGATTCAGATTGAAGTGATGGATATCCCGCAGACACAGCAGGTTCAAAAATCCGCGCCTCCTCAACGCCCCACAGTTCCCGTAATGAGTGAAGATGAAGAGATTGCGGAAGATATTACTATGGAGGAACTGGATTTTGAGGATTTTGAACTAATGGATGCGCCTCCACCACCACCGGAGGACACAGAAGATGAAACAGGCCCCAGAGTCCGGTTCATTCCTTATGATGAACCTCCCGAACCTATTGGCGGCGCCAACGCCATCCTTCGTAATATTGTGTACCCGGAAATTGCCCGGGAAGCCCAGATCGAAGGGACGGTCATTGTCCAGGCTTTTGTGAATGAAAAAGGCATAGTGACCGATTGTGTGATTATGAAGGGTATTCCCAATACAGGTCTTGATGAAGCCGCGATTAAAGCCATTAAAAAAACACGGTTTAAACCGGCTAAACAGCGGGATCGTAATGTGGGCGTCTGGATTGCAATTCCTGTTGTCTTTAAACTGAAATAATCCGTCCCCTTTATGGCGGAGTATCTGTTTACATAAAGCACACTTGGTTTCCTGAGTGTGCTTTTTACATTTTAAGGAGAGAGAAAAATGAAAGAAAACCTGAAAGTACTTAAAGACCTGCTTAAAGAGTATGCTAAAGCCGAATCGGTTCAGGCACTGGTTCAGTGGGATCAGGAAACTTATATGCCGGAAGGTGCAGGCGAATTTCGAAGCGAACAATTGGCATGGCTCAGTGCACTGGCTCATGAAATCCATACCGGTGAAAGGTTTAAAAAAGCTTTGGGAAAATTGGTGGATCTGAATACGGGTAATATTCTGAATGATGAAAGTGACAAAGAAACATCGAGGTTGCTTTATCTGATTTGGAAAGATTATCACTATGCATCGGTTCTGCCGGCCTTATTCGTTGAGGAGTTTTCCAGACTGACATCCCAATCCCAGCAGGTTTGGGCAAAAGCTCGGGTGAATAATGATTTTAAATCCTTTCAGCCCTATCTTGAAAAAATAGTGGATATGTGCCGTAAACAGGCTGATTATTATGGATATACCACAACACCGTATGATGCCCTGATGGAACAATATGAACCGGGGATGACAACAGAAACGGTAACAGCTCTTTTTTCAGAATTGAAAGACGGTTTAATTGTTCTTCTGGACAAAATTAAAAATTCGGGGGATAAACCGGATGACCATATTCTGAGAGAGTCATTTGATACGACCCATCAGTGGGCTTTCGGGCTCGAGGTGGTTCAGAAACTGGGGTATGATATGTCACGGGGACGCCAAGACCGATCTGCTCACCCTTTTACAACAGGTTTTCATCCGACGGATGTACGGATTACAACCCGGGTCTTTGAAAATGACATGAAATCAGCCTTTTTCTCAACGGTCCATGAAGCCGGTCATGCCATGTATGAACAAGGACTTCCTGTTGAACACTTTGGCACACCGTTTGGACAGGCCGCCAGTTACGGCATCCATGAAAGCCAGTCCCGCCTGTGGGAAAATATGATTGGCAAAAGCCTCTCTTTCTGGAACCATTTCTATCCCCGACTGAAAGAGCTCTTTCCCGTACTCAAAAAAACATCTGTCGATGATTTTTACCGCATGATAAATACGGTGGAACCTTCCCTGATCCGGGTGGAAGCCGATGAAGTGACATATTCCCTGCATATTATGCTTCGGTTTGAAATAGAAAAGATGCTCATCAATGAGGGACTCAAGGTGACCGATTTACCGGAAATCTGGAATACCAAAATGAAAGAATACCTTGGGGTTATCCCGCCGGATGACAAAATGGGCGTCATGCAGGATGTCCACTGGTCTATGGGAGCTGTGGGTTATTTCCCATCTTATGCCCTGGGAAATCTTTATGCCGCTCAATTCCTTAATCAGGCAATCAAGGAACATCCCGGTTTTTGGAATATTATCCGGGGCGGGGAGTTTTCAATTCTTCTGAACTGGCTGAGAGACAATATACATAGCCGGGGGCGCCGCCTGGATCCACTGGATCTGGTAAAATCGGTGACAGGCGGTAAATTATCACCAAAGCCCTTCCTGAAATATCTTAATGAAAAATATAAAGTGATCTATAATTTGTCTTAGATCTGACGATAAATCAACAACCCTGTCCGGTATTGCATGCGAAGCTGAACTCTTCCTTGTTTCATTCCATGCTCTTTGGTAACTTCAAAAGCTTTGAAAAATGGGCAGGGTTCCGTTTGAAAGCAGCTGTCAATCAAATAGCAAATGAGGGTATATTGCCGTATTACGGACAGTGTCCGTAATGTGGCTGATATCACCAAAAAGATGAGGGAGGAAGTATCGCAGGCATGGCACGTAATAATAATAATATAGTAATCGGCATTGCGGGCTCAGGAGGGGATGGTGTGATCAGTGCCGGAGAAATCCTGGTCAACGCAGCATCCAGCGATGGGTTGTTTGTCTTTATGCTTAAGAGCTATGGAGCACAAATCCGGGGAGGTGAAAGCTCGGTCCGGGTCCGGATGAGTAGCGAACCGGTAGCAACCCAGGGAGATAAACTGGATATTCTGGTTGTGTTCAGTTGGAAGGATTTTCTGAAATTTCAGTCCGAAATATTGCTGGAAGATCATGTGGTGATTCTCAGCGATTTGGAAGATTCTTTTCCTGAAGAGAATATTCCGATACCTGCTGATAAATTAAAGAATTGGTATAAAGTTCCCTTTAATCAACTGGCAACAGATGCCGCAGGGACATCCCTGGCGAAAAATATTGCCATGCTTGGAGTTATCTCAGAACTTTTCAACCTGCCGAAAACCGCTCTGGAAAAATCAATAAAGAAAAAATTCGGTGGGAAAAGGAAAGATATTGTTGAAATGAATCTCAATGCCCTGAAAGCAGGCCGGGATTACGTAAAAAAAGACATTGAAAAAAAAGATTCCGTCCTTTTTGAATACACACCGGGTGAACCCCGCATTGTCATGGAAGGAAACGAAGCTACAGCCTTTGGAGCCCTCTATGCCGGTGTTGAATTCTATGCCGGTTATCCCATTACTCCCTCGACGGAAATCATGCACTGGCTATCTGTTTATCTTCCCCGGTACAATGGAGTGGTAATTCAGATGGAAGATGAACTGGCGTCTATCAATGCCGTGGTGGGTGCCAGTTTTGCCGGACGCAAGGCGATGACCGCAACATCAGGCCCCGGAATCTCCCTTATGTCAGAAGGAATCGGACTGGCGGGAATGGCCGAACTCCCCATTGTGGTGATTAATGTCCAAAGAGGCGGTCCTTCTACGGGACTACCAACGAAAACCGAACAGGCAGATCTCATGCAGGCTATCTGGGGAAGCCATGGTGATGCCCCCCGGGTGGTTATTGCTCCTTCAGATGTTGAGGACTGTTTTGACTGTACTGTTTTGGCTTTTTACATCGCTGAAAAGTATCAGCTTCCCGTTATCGTTCTTTCCGATGCTTTTATTGGTCACAGGAAGGAATCCATCAATCCCAATCGGATCAGGGACTTGAAATATGGTTTTAAAAAAATCAACCGCAGGATAACTCCTACAGAAAAAGAATTGGAAGATTATCATCGGTTTAAAGTTACGAAAAACGGGATTTCTCCCGTTACCTGGCCCGGCATGGAAAATGGCATGTACCAGGCGGCTGGTATTGAACATGATGAAAAAGGGTTTCCCTCATCCGATGTTTCTGTCCACGCCGGAATGACGAAAAAACGCTGGGAAAAATTCAGGGAAATCAAACGGGAATTCTCCTTTGAACGCTTTTACGGTCCGGATGATGCCGAGCTGGGTATTATTGCCTGGGGATCCACAAAGGGCGCTGTAAAAGAAGCTGTAGCCAGGGCAAACGCGAATGGAATCAAAGTACAGGCCATCATCCCGCAAATTCTGTATCCTTTTCTTATTCAACCTTTTCATGATTTTCTGGTCAATAAAAAACGTGTTATTTTTGTGGAGATGGCGTACGCTGGAGCCTTTCGCCGCTATCTGAGAGGATTTGTCCGCTTTGGTGATTTTGGCGTGGAAACGGTTTCTTACCGTCAGACGGGGGGAATTCCCTTTACTGTAGGACAGATTTACGATAAAATCGTTGAAGAATATGAAAAGAAGGATGCCTGAGCATGGATGAAGCTAAATATTCTCTGAAAGATTATAAAAGTGACCTGAAACCAATCTGGTGCCCCGGATGCGGTGATTACGGTGTGCTGAATGCCCTGATGCAGGCACTTGTGAAGCTACAAATACCTCCTCATAAAATGGCACTTGTCTCTGGAATCGGTTGTTCCAGTCGTTTGCCCGGATACGTGAACACCTACGGGTTTAACGGAATTCACGGCAGGGTCATTCCCCTGGCGACCGGAGTCAAACTTAGCAATCCGGATATTAAAGTGATTGCTGTAGGTGGTGATGGAGACGGATTTTCCATTGGCGCAGGACACATTCCCCATGCCGCCCGGAAAAATATTGACATAACCTATATTGTCATGAATAATAATATCTATGGGCTCACAAAAGGTCAGGCTTCACCAACCACACCTGTCGGCGAACAGACAAAAACAACTTTTTATGGAAACATGGATGAGCCCATCAACCCTGTTCGGATGATGATCGCTTATAAGGCCTCTTTTGTTGCGAGAGTTTTTTCCGGTGATCCCAAAAATACTATTGATGTTATTTCTCGGGCTATTCAGCACCGGGGATTTTCCTTTGTAGAGGTCCTGAGTCCTTGCCCCACATTCAGGGGAATGGAACAGTTTAAACTTATCCGGGAAAAGGTCCGTCCTCTTCCGGAAGATTATCAACCCACGGATGAAGTCCGCGCTTTTGAAATTGCCAATGATAATGATTTCATTCGCCTGGGAGTCATTTATCGTCAGGATCGCCCCATCTATACCGATATTATGCGTAAAATGCAGCAGGTTTCTGAAAAAATGGGGAAGCCGGAAATTCTTGACCTTTTGAAACAGTTTGAACCATGAGTGTAAGCCTCCATGACACTTCAATTTCAGGATAATGCGTTTCGAAAAGCGGTTCTGGAACTAATTCGCCGTACATCCACCGATCTGGCTCCGGATGTAGTCCGGGCAATTCGGGCTGCCAGAGAAAACGAAGTTGAAGGGAGTGCGGCCCGTGGAGTGCTGTCAGCGATCCTCAGAAATATCGAAAGAGCCCGGGAAAAAAGCACACCGATCTGCCAGGATACAGGGACCAACATTTATGAAGTAAGCCTGCCTTCGGGTGTTTCTATGCGAAGGATTGAAAAATTGATCCGTGAAGCAACACGTGAAGCTACGGATAAGGTTTATCTGCGTCCCAATGCCGTTGATCCTGTGACTGGGAAAAATTCCGGAGACAATACAGGTGAGTTAGCCCCCTATATCTATTTTAAGGAATGGGATGAACCGGCTATCAATGTAAAGCTGCTACTGAAAGGTGGAGGATGTGAAAATGTTTCTATACAGTACACTTTGCCGGATATAACACTAAAAGCAGGCCGGGATTTGGAGGGCGTTTATAATGCTGTAGTCGATGCAGTCGTTAAGGCTCAGGGACAGGGCTGTGCCCCCGGGATTCTTGGCGTTGGTGTGGGGGGAGACCGGTCCAGCGGGATGATGCTGGCAAAAAAACAGCTTTTCAGGAAACTGGATGATTCACATCCTGATCCGAAACTGGCAGAACTGGAATCCCGCCTTTTGCGGGATTTGAATACACTGGGTATCGGCCCCATGGGATTCGGAGGTAAAACCACCGCCCTGGCAGTCAAAATTGGTGTGGCCCACCGCCTGCCTGCATCCTTTTTTGTCTCGGTGGCCTATATGTGCTGGGCAGACCGTAAACACAGCATGCGCTTTTCACCGGATGAGGTGATCTATGATTGAATTGAAACTTCCCGTCGATGAAAAGTCAATCCGAATACTCAAAGTCGGTGATGAGGTATTATTGAACGGACGCCTGGTAACCGGCCGGGATGCAGCTCATGCCTGGCTTGTGAAAGAAAAACCCGATTTTGTCCGGAATCTGCTGAAAGATACCATGATCTATCACTGCGGTCCCGTTGTAAAGAAAACCGGAGATAGCTGGGAATTTGTGGCTGCAGGACCCACTACATCCATTCGTGAAGAACCCTATCAGGGAATTGTTATTCAGGAATACGGACTCCGCGGAGTGATTGGTAAAGGGGGAATGGGGCAAGGGACCCTTAAAGCCCTGGAGGAAAACGGTGCCGTATATCTTCATGCTATCGGTGGACTGGCTACTCTGATCGCCGAATCGGTTGTGAAGGTTTATACAGTGCTCAAACTGGAAGAATTTGGCGTACCGGAAGCTATGTGGGTGATTGATGTCCGGAACTTTCCGGCAGTGGTAACTATGGACTCCCACGGCGGGTCTCTCCATGACAACATTTTTATTCAATCTGACAAAATTCGAAAGAAATTACTGAATATTGATATCTAAACCTCAGTGTTGCTGCGCTCCGGATGCCTGGTTTATGGTTTCATGAGTGTTGCGGGTTACAGGCTGCAGAGTTATGAATCCATGGGTTCATAAGCTCATAAGTTGGGTCAGAATAAAGGATATATTTATAAAATTCTTATCTCACTATATAGAATGATGATTATATATATGCTCCCCCGAAGATAAAATAATCCTGTCTACAATCAAATGCAAGATAATATTATTTTTAATATATCTTATTTTTATTCTTTTGAATTTTCGTACCCTCACCTCTCCGTCTACCCCTCGTATCAATGGGCCATTCTCAATTTCCGATAACACACGTCGTTTCTATCCCCCCCCGGACATTATAAATTGTTTTAACTTTGAGTTTTTTAGGGGCGAGTACTTTTTTAAGATCCTCATAAACCCGATTGGTCATATCTTCTTGATAAATACCGACATTGCGGAATGAAATGAAGTAGTATTTCAGAGATTTAAGCTCGATAATTTTATCACTGGGGATATATTCAATGGTCACATGGGCAATGTCCGGTAGTCCGCTGTAGGGACACACAGCGCTGAATTCGGGATACTCCAGAGTTATGACCTGCTCATTACCCGAATAGGGAATAGGTTCCAGCAGGTCTGTCCGGATTTTCTCCGGTTTTTCAAAGGGCAGGGATAAACCATCTGCTTTTGCCATTATGGACTCCTTATATACTGAGTTTTGTATTGGATTATTGTCCAATCATTTCATAAGCCTGATTCCGGCGGACCGGGATAAAACCTTCAGCACGAATGAATTCTTCCATTCGTTCAGGGGACATTGAAAATTTAACGCCGGTTGCGGCGACGACATTTTCTTCGATCATTGTTGATCCGAGGTCGTTACATCCCATGTGGAGTGCAAGCTGACTGATCCGCTCCCCCTGAGTGACCCAGCTGGCTTGAAGATTGGGAATATTGTCCAGCAGGATGCGTGATACAGCCACTATTTTCAGATATTCGAAGGAAGATGCTTTTTCCCCTCCCAGCCGGGTTTGGGCGGGCTGATAAACCCAGGGAATAAAAGCGGTAAAATAACCCGTTTTGTCTGAATCCTGATCTGTGCTTTGCCGGCGGGCTATCGCCTTATCCTGTAGGGCTCTGATTTTCAATAAGTGCTCCAGCCTTTCTTCCGGGGTTTCCCCGGCACCGAACATCATGGTAGCAGTCGTGAGGACTCCCAGCCGATGGGCTGTTTTCATCACATGAAGCCAGGCATCACTGCTTGCTTTTCTGTGGGCATTCATTCGTTTTCGGGCCGTGTCGACCAAAATCTCCGCACCGCCTCCGGGAATTGAATCCAGGCCTGCAGCTAAAAGCCTTTTCAGGGTTTCTTCCACAGAGAGTCCGGATTGTTTTGAAAGAAAGAGAATTTCAGGTGGACTGAGTCCGTGAATATGAATAGGGTGCTCCTTTTTGATCCACTGGAAAAGGTCTTCAAACCATTCCAGCGTTAATGCAGGATTCAAGCCACCCTGCAAAAGGATCTGAATTCCCCCCAGGGATTTCGTTTCCTCAATTTTCTCCGCCAGTTTTTCACGGGACAACACATATCCTTTCTCAGATCCCGGCGGACAATGAAAGGCACAGAATGCACAACCGGCCGTGCAAATATTGGTGTAATTGATATTTCTGTCTACAATGTACGTTATGCGGTTATGGGGATGAAAACGTCTGCGGAGAATATCTGCTATGACGGCCAGTAAGGAAAGATCATGGCAGCGCATCAGCATTAACCCTTCTTTCCGGTTTATGCGTTCTCCGGATTCGATTTTTTTAAAAAGGGGATATATGTCTGCTGTCAATTATCTGTCCGCAGGGTTTTGCTCATCATAATCAAATCATCCCGGCGATACCAGCCAAGTTTTTGATAATAACTTTCCACTTCAGCATTTTCCGTTTCAATAAACAGATGGATTTTTACAACGTCCATTGACCGGTATTTCTCTTCAAGGGTTTTTAAAAGGAAAGTTCCAATGCCGCGATGTTGATACTCAGGAAGGACCGCAAGGTGGTGGATATATCCGCGCCTGCCGTCAAAAGAACCCAAAACCGTTCCAACAAGGATTCCCTTCTGTTCTGCAATTAAAAATAATTCCGGATGTTTGTCCAGCATCCGGTGCAGTTCTTCTCGTGTGTCCGAAAGAGATAGATAAAGTCCGGCAGCTTTCCAAAGATTTTGTACTGCCTCATAATCAGAGATCCTGTATGTCCGAATGGTGAATTTCTTCATGCCGAAATTTAGAAAAATTCATGACAAACTGAAATGAATGAATTTGGAAAAAATCAAGGGGAAAATTCAGAAAAATCTCCCAAAAAATCTTGCAAATCGGTGAAAACTCCAATACTTTGAATTAGATGGCCTGCAGCCAAATTTTTTGAGAATCAACATTGAATCTATGGGAACCAACGCTCATCCCGGCGGAAGCCAGGCCTCCCGTGAGAGGAAGGCTGAACCCGGGGGCAGGTACCCACCGTGACAAACGGATTCATCAAAAATATGTGCTGCAGGCTTTTTTTGAATGAAGAATGATAAATTATGAATGATGCATTGAGTTGAGTGTTGATATTTGGGGGCGAAAGGGACAAAATATAAAAGTACGGTGTCATGATATAAACTTTAATCACACTTGTTTATATATTATAAATAATATAATCTTGCTTTTTACCGGGTGTGGGCTTATTTTAACCTCTTGGGGACTTACGAGTAACCTTCTTCCTATATAGGGATAGTAGAATTTATCACCAACTGTTATCTGCGTACTGACTCTTCAACCCATGAATCCATAAACATGAGCAAAGCGGGTAACCTCTTAATGTCCCAAGGTTCCATTTCCAATTCTCAAATTTGTTTTATAAATTAATAAATTATTGACAATCGAAAAAAAGGATGTGCACCTATCTATGAAAGAATTATCCAAATTATACGATCCCAATCAGGTTGAAGACAAATGGTACAGAGTGTGGACAGAGAAGAATTATTTCCATTCCGAACCAAATCCGGATAAAAAACCTTATACGATCATGATTCCACCACCTAATGTGACCGGAATGCTGACCATGGGACACGTTTTAAATAATACTCTTCAGGATATTCTGGTTCGCAAAGCTCGCATGGAGGGATATGAAACTCTTTGGCTGCCGGGTACCGACCATGCGGGAATCGCGACTCAGACTGCTGTGGAAAAAGATTTGCGCCGAAAGGGAAAAAGCCGGAAAGAGTATTCCAGGGAGGATTTTCTGAAACTTGTGTGGGACTGGAAAGCCCGGTACGGCGGGATTATTATTAAACAACTGAAAAAATTGGGGGTCTCCTGTGATTGGTCCCGCGAGCGCTTTACTCTGGATGAAGGACTCTCGAAAGCGGTCCGGGAAGTTTTCGTGCGCTTGTATGAAAAAGGCTATATTTATAAAGGTACCCGCATTGTGAACTGGTGCCCTGTTTCACTGACAGCGCTTTCCGACGAAGAGGTGATTTATAAGGAAGTCCACGGCCACCTGTGGCATATCCGTTATCCTCTGAAGGAGGATCCTTCCAAAGGCCTCACAATTGCCACAACCCGGCCCGAAACCATGCTGGGGGATTCGGCTGTAGCCGTTCATCCTGAAGATAAACGATACAGGGATTTTATTGGTAAAACCCTGATCCTGCCTGTGGCTAACCGGGAAATTCCCATCATTGCCGATGCGTATGTTGACCGGGAATTTGGGACCGGCGCCCTGAAAATCACGCCCTGCCACGATCCCAACGATTATGAAATCGGTCGGCGCCACGATCTGCCTTTTATCAACATTTTTAACCCCGATGCCACTCTGAATGAATCTGCCGGGACAGATTATGAGGGATTAACACGGGAAGAAGCCCGGAAGAAAATTGTTAAGGAACTGGAAAAACAGGGTGTCCTTATAAAAGTAGAAAAGTATATCCATAAAGTAGGTTACAGTGAACGGGCCGATGTTCCAATCGAGCCCCGGGTTTCGGAACAGTGGTTCGTGAAAATGGAAGAGCTGGCCAAACCAGCCCTGAAAGCGGTCAATGAAGGGCACATTCAGTTCAGTCCGAACCGTTGGGTGAAAACCTATAATCACTGGCTTGAAAATATAAAGGATTGGTGCATCAGCCGTCAATTGTGGTGGGGGCACCGGATACCTGTGTTTACTTGTAAGGCCTGTGGCTGGGAAAATGCTCTCCGGGAAGATCCTGAACGGTGTCCGAAATGCGGTTCAGAAAAAATTAAACAGGATGAAGATGTTTTGGATACCTGGTTCAGCTCCTGGCTGTGGCCTTTTTCCACTTTAGGATGGCCGGAAAAGACGGATGATCTGAAATATTACTACCCCACGAATGACCTGGTAACGGCACCGGATATCATCTTTTTCTGGGTTGCCCGCATGATTATGGCCGGGCTCGAATTTGCAGGCGAGATTCCTTTTAAGAATGTTTACTTTACCGGACTCATTCGTGATGCCCAGGGACGGAAAATGAGCAAGTCTCTGGGGAATTCTCCTGATCCCCTCGATTTGATTGACCGCTTTGGCGCCGATGCCCTGCGGTTCGGGATCATGCTGATTGCACCTCAGGGACAGGATATTCTCTTCGATGAAAACCGGATTGAAGTCGGGCGGAATTTTATGAATAAACTCTGGAACGCCAGCCGCTTTGTCCTGATGAACCGCCCCCGGGATTATGATTTCAAAACCTATAATCCCTGGAATAAAAATCTGGAAACACCGGACATCTGGATTCTGGGTAAGCTGCAGGACACGATTAAATCGGTGAATAAAAATCTGGAGAAATACCGGTTTAATGATGCAGCCAAGGATATTTATGATTTCACCTGGAGCTACTTTTGCGATTGGTATATTGAACTGATCAAATCCCGCTTTTACGGGGATGATCCCGATAGGAAAAAGAGTTCCCTGGGTACGGCTGTCTTTGTGCTTAGAAACATTCTCAAACTCCTTCACCCCTTTGCTCCCTTTATTACTGAAGAAATCTGGCAATCGGTCAAACAAGAGGATGAACCGGATATTGTGATGAGCGATTGGCCGGAAATTCCCAGGATTCCCGGTGTGGATAAGACAAATGAAGAAATGCGGCTCTTGATGGATGTGATTACGGCAATCCGAACCATCCGCAGCGAGATGACTGTCCCTCCCTCCAAAAAAGCTGATGTCCTGATTCATGGAGGAAACACTTTTCAAAGGGATATCCTCCGGGAAAAAGAAGAATATATCCGTGCCCTGGCGAAAGTCCGGAGTCTGACTATTGAAGAAAATCTTGAAAAACCGAAACTCAGTGCCGCTGCAGTCGTTAAAAACCTTGAAATTTATGTCCCTCTGGCAGGCCTGATTGATGTGGATAAGGAAAAGAGCCGGTTGAAAAAAGAGATTGATAACCTGGAAAAACGCCTGTCCGGCGTGCGGAACAAATTGCTTAATCCCAATTTTGTCCGTAAAGCCCCGGAAAATGTCGTTCAGTATGAACGGGATAAGAGAAAATCCATGGAAGAAAATCTCTCCCTGCTCAGGGCAAATCTGGCACGCCTGGACGACTAAAGGGTTTTTAACCCTGGATGGAGGTGTTTTATGTTTCGCCTGATGATGATTTTATTTTTTCTCTGCTCAACACTCTGGGCCGGTGTCCCTGAAATCTTGATTTTACCCCACGCCGGTGCCTGGGTGACCCTCGAAGAGGAGCCCACAGAAATTCGTGAAAGGCTTTATTTACCCACCTACGGGATGAACGTACGGCCGGGTACGGTCTGGAAATCAGCGAAACCGGAAGGATTACTCCGTTTTTCTTATCCCCGGTTCGGTTTATTTGACCTTGAAGAAGGAACCGACATCCATCTGGTACTGAAAGAAAGCCTGGATATTCGGGGCCGGTTTCTGAAATTCAAGGATAATACGCTCTATGTAGGAAAAGATGACGGGATCCTCCTGGTTGATCCGTCCAATATCCTCTATTATGAAATTCCCGAGCTCCCTGCAGATAAAACCCTGGAATATTGTCCTCCCCCACTCTCTTCAAAAAAACGCATTGTGCCCATGCATTACGGTTTTCAAACCGGTGATTTTTCCTGGTCCGCTGAATATGAGCTCCGGTGGAAAAATGACGAGAAAGCGGTTTTTTCACCCTGGTTCCGACTGACCAACCGGGGAAACGGGACATTAACAAATGCGAAAGTCACGCTTCTGGCCGGCGATGTTAAAACCGGAAAGATAAGACGGGAAGAAATGGTCATGAGAGCCCCCAAAGGAATGGGGATGAATTATGCCGCCGATGCGGCTTCAGTTGCTGAAGCACCACAAAGTTCAGGGGATAATTATATTTTCAAACTCAAAGACTTTGTAACGTTTCTTCCGGGAACCGAGTTCAGGGAAGCCCTGGCTGAACCGGCGGAACTGTCTCCGGAAAAATTGTACATTGTAACCGGCAATTCTTTTTCATCATCGGGTTCCCTGCCTTGCCATGCCGACCTGGAATTAACTTTGAAGATGAAAAAAACCGGCAAGGATGATCTGATTCTTCCCAAGGGGACTCTCCGGATTTTTGATGAAAACGGTGTTTTTGCCGGGGAAGTCCCGGTTCCCAACACCCCGGCCGACGAACCGCTGGTTGTATCGCCCGGAAAAGCCTTTGATCTGGTGTATGAACGGACTATCCTGGATTATAAGCGGGAAAGAGAGACGGCGGAAGGCCGCATCCGCTATGAAATCCGGAATCGGAGTAACAAAACCCTCCCGGTGAAAATTCGGGACCGCTGGCATGGAAACTGGACCGTGAAAAACGCAAGCCATAAAACAGAGAAAAAATCCGCAATGGAACTGGAAATCCCTCTGATTCTGAAAGGAGGGACATCTGTGACCGTTGAATATACCTGTTATGTCAGTTACCGGTAAGAAGATGTGCATCCCTTTTTAGATCAGAATGTTGGAAAAGTCCCTTATATCGGTCATGCCCGGGAAACGATTCTCAATGACATGGGCATAACGACCGTTGAGGATTTGTTATCCTATTTTCCACGCCGTTACCTGGATAGGACTACAGTCAAAAGCATCGGAAATCTGGTGACCGGTGAAGAATGCACTGTGGTGGGCGAAGTGGTGAACAGCGTTCTCCAGCAGCACAGGCGCCGGAAAATTCTCCATGTAACACTACGAGATGCTACGGGCTATATGACCCTGAACTGGTTCCAGGGATATCAGTGGATTCAGAAAATACTCAAGCCCGGGGAGACTATTTCCGTCAGCGGTAAGGTGGATTTTTTCCGCGGCCACACCATGACCCACCCGGATTTTGATTTTGTGGACCGGGATCAGTTGAACACCGGTATGCTGGTGCCGGTCTATCCTTTGACTCAGGAACTGCGAAAACGCGGACTCAATTCACGGGTCTTTCGAAGAATTTTCTACAGGCTCTTTAAGCAGTGTCCACCTCAATTGCCTGATCCCCTTCCCGATAATGTTCTCAACAATATCCGGATTTTACCCTATCGGGATGCCCTGTACCAAATGCACTTTCCTGACGATGAAGCTTCCCTGAAAAGAGGGTGGTTCCGCTTCAAGTTCCAGGAATTATTCATGCTCCAACTGCTCCTCGCCATCAAGAAAAAAACCATCCGGGAGCAGAAGAGTCCCTATGTATGTTCACATGCCGGCGAATTGATTCACAAACTCTATCATTCCCTGCCTTTTGATTTAACACAAGCGCAAAAACGGGTAATCCGGGAAATCTATGAGGATTTACGCTCAGGTTACATCATGAACCGCCTGCTGCAGGGGGATGTGGGCAGCGGGAAAACACTGGTTGCCGCTGCTGCTGCTGCCATTATGATTGATAACGGTTTCCAGACTGCTATCATGGCACCCACCGAAATCCTGGCGAATCAGCATTACAAAAATTTTAACCAGCTTTTTATGCCCCTGAATATACCTGTTGCTCTACTGACAGGTCGCCTGAGTACTGTCCAAAAGAGGGAAAGCCTGACTCATATTGCCAACGGGCAGACTCCCATTGTCATTGGAACCCATGCTTTAATTCAGGAGGGAGTAAATTTTAAGAAATTGGGTTTTGTGGTGGTGGATGAACAACATCGATTTGGAGTGGATCAACGGGGAATGCTGATTAAAAAGGGACTGAACCCTCATGTACTATCCATGACGGCTACTCCCATCCCGCGAACCCTCTCGCTAACCCTCTATGGCGATATGGATGTGTCCATCCTTGATGAAATGCCGCCTGGCCGTAAAACAGTAAGGACAAGAGTGGTATCTCCCGGCGGATTGGCACGGGCCTATGATTTTATCCGGAAAGAAGTCCGAAAAGGTCGGCAGGTTTATGTGATTTATCCCCTGATCAGTGAAAGCGAAAAAATGGATCTGAAAGCTGCCGAAGCCGGGTTTGAGGAATTACGGAATGTCATCTTTCCCGATTTGAAGGTTGCCCTCCTTCACGGAAAAACACCTTCCCGGGAAAAAGAAGCCGTGATGAAGGATTTTAAGGAGGGGAAAATCCATATTCTGGTATCCACGACAGTTATTGAAGTTGGAGTGGATGTCCCCAATGCCGGCATCATGATGATTGAAAACGCCGAACGGTTTGGTCTCACCCAGCTTCATCAGCTCCGGGGACGGGTAGGGCGTGGAGCCGAGCAAAGCTATTGTCTTTTGGTGAACCGGAAAAATACCGAACAGGGGAATACCCGTCTTCGCATTCTGGAGAAAAGCTCAGATGGTTTTGAAATTGCAGAATCGGATTTACAACTGCGGGGCCCCGGGGAATTTTTCAGTGCACGGCAACATGGAGATTCAGGATTAAAGATTGCCGATCTGGTCAGCGATATGCCAGTGATGATTAAAGCCCGGAAAGAAGCTTTTAACCTGGTGGATAAAGACCCTCAAATCCTACTGCCCCGGCACAAAACCCTCCGGGATTTCTTTTTGAAACATTACAGGGATAAATTAGATTATGCCACCATTGGATAATGCTCTTGAAAAACTGAAAAGGAACCTTTGTGACCGGCGGATATTTAAGCAGATGTTATTTCACGTCTTTGATATTAAAAATACAGGAAAGGACTCATGACAAAAGATAAGACGAAATTCTGGTTGGGACTGGTTGCCCTTCTTGGATCATTTTTGGTGTATTTTAGAACTATGGCTCCCACTCTTTCTTTCTGGGATTGCGGGGAGTTCATTGCCACATCCTATATTATGGGTGTGCCTCATCCACCCGGAAGTCCGATTTTTCTCCTTTTAGGACGTATCTTTACCATGATTCCCCTGAATCCGGATATCGGATGGCGGATGAATCTTATGTCTCCCATAGCTTCTGCCGGTGCCGTGCTTCTCTTATATCTGATTATCATTCAATTCAGCCGATTCTTTGTAGATAAAGATCAGAACGGAAAAAAACAGTGGATCATTTATCTCAGTGCTTTCATCGGCGCCATGACTTTTGCTTTTACAACCAGTCAATGGTTTAATGCCGTGGAATCCGAAGTGTATGCCATGAGTACCTTTTTTACGGCAATTGTTGTGTGGCTTGTGCTGAAATGGAATGAAGCCGATGAGCATCATGCCCATGGGGAGCGGTATCTTATACTCATTGCTTACTTGATCGGACTGGCTATCGGTGTTCACATGCTGAATCTTCTGGCTCTCCCCTTCATTGCCTTGATTATCTATTTCCGGTATAAAGAATTCAAATGGGGACCGCTAATTCTCCTGGCGGCTGTTACGGGACTTTATTTTGTGATCATCAACACGGGAATTATCCGGGGAACGGCCCGTCTTGCCCTGCTTATGGGTATCAATCCCGCCGCAATCTCATTTCCCCTGGCTATCTTAGTCATCCTCCTGGTCATTTTTCTTGCATTTCTCATGTTCAAATCACTCCTGAAAAATTACATCTCAGCCTGGAAATGGACCCAGATTGCCCTGATAGGTCTGGCCCTGATAACCATCGGATACTCTTCCTATGAAACCATTTTTATTCGATCCCTGAAAAACCCCAATATTGACGAAAACGATCCCGAATCGATACGCCAGGCCGTTGCCTACCTGGAGCGGGAACAGTACGGAGATATCACAACAGACCGTATCGCCCGCTGGCGCGAATCCCCAAACCGGAATCAATACTCCGGTCCCTGGGACTTTTTCTGGAAATACCAGGTAAAAAAAATGTATATCCGTTATTTTAATTGGCAATTTATCGGGCGGACCGGAGATCAGCTGGATCCTTCAAAATTATGGGGAATTCCTTTTCTTGTGGGATGGTTCGGCATGTTTTACCACTTTATGCGGGACCGGAACAGGGCCTTATCGGTTATGGCTCTCTTTTTTATGACCGGTCTTGCCATTATCATCTACCTGAACCAACCCGATCCCCAACCCCGTGAACGGGATTACTCCTATGTGGGTTCCTTTTTTGCCTTTTCCATCTGGATTGGTCTGGGTGTTTACGGGATACTCAATTGGGTGGATAGACTGAAAAACAAGAAAGTAAAGTCCTGGCTGGTACCCGCCACGGCTGTGGTTCTTCTGCTGGTCCTTCCGGTGAATATGCTCCGGGCCAACTATAAAGAACATAACCGGCATGGCAATTATGTGGCTTCGGATTATGCCTATAATTTGCTGAATTCCGTGGCACCCAACGGCATTATTTTTACAAACGGGGATAATGACACCTTTCCCCTCTGGTATATGCAGGAGGTGGAAAAAGTCCGCACGGATGTCAGGGTTGTCAACCTGAGTCTTTTGAATACTCCCTGGTATATTCTTCAGCTCAAACATAATGAACCTAAGCTGGATATCCCCCTGCCGGATAAGCAGATCGAGCAGATGACGGTAATCCCCTGGAAATCCCGTAAAATGTCCATTGAAGTTCCGGAGGAATTGAATCCCAAAGGGGAAATTACCTGGCGTATGGATCCGGGCTACCGGGATATGGGTCTGCGGGTACAGGATCAGATGATTTATATTCTGGCCCGTGCTGCCGCCTGGAAACGCCCCGTCTATTTTGCCGTTACCGTCCCTGATAACAACCGTATCGGCCTTGGAGAGTATCTCTCCATGGAAGGACTTTCTATGCGGCTCCATCCCAAAAAAGTTCCCCATGTGGATCCGGATAAAATCTATGATAACTTTACCCAAACGTACCGGTTCCGTAATCTTGCCAATCCCGATGTGTTCCTGAACAACAACATCAAACGGCTTATGCAGAATTACAGGACCTGCGCCATGCAGGCCGTCATGGCATTTCTTGAAAAAGGGGAAAAGGAAAAAGCCGGACATCTGCTTGATTTCCTTGAGGAAAAAATCCCGGAAGAAAATATTCCCATATATCATCCTGAACTCATGCTTCAGATGGGAAGACTGTATCTCGAAACCGGTGATACGTCTGAAATGCTGGAACGGGTTGAACGGTATATTAACCGGGATAACCTGGGGTATAACGAGTATTTCAATGCCGCCCAGGTTTACTATATGGATTTACAGGATTATGATAAAGCTGCATCCGTCATGGAAAATGCCTATTTCCTTCGTCCCCGGGATGCCAGAACCGTGGGAATGCTGGCGCTGATTTACCGGGAAGCCGAAAAATACGATCAGGCCCTGGAATTGCTTGATCGTTGGTTGAGCGATGTAGCACCGGGAGACCCCAATGCTATCCAAATGAAAGAACAGATCATGAAATTAAAAGAAGAACAAACCACTCAGGAATAAACAACAGGGGGCATAAAGCCCCTTTTTTCTATGATCAAAGTCAGTATCATTATTCCCCATTATAACGGCCGGGATATTTTGAAAGATTGTCTGGACTCTCTAAGGCAGTCTACCTATCCCCACCGAGAGATTCTTCTTGTGGATAACGGATCCACTGATGGCAGCCTTGAGATGGTTGAAAAGGAGTATCCTCAAGTACATATCATCCGAAATAAAGTGAACCTGGGATTTGCCGGAGGATGCAATGTGGGCATTACTCATGCCACAGGGGAATATCTTTTAATTTTAAATAATGACACAATCCATGATCCGGGCTGGATCGAACCAATGGTTCAATGGCTTGATACTCATCCTCTCGCAGCCACTGTGATGCCTAAAATTCTTTCTTACAACCGCCGGGATCGTTTTGACTATTCGGGGGCTGCCGGTGGATTTATGGATTATTACGGCTATCCTTTTGCCAGGGGCAGACTTTTTGATTATCTGGAAACAGATCAGGGACAATACGACACACCCATGGAAATATTCTGGTCCAGCGGGACCGCTTTTATGGTTCGGAAAAAAGCGTTGGACGAGAGCGGGCTGTTTGACGAAACCTTTTTTGCCCACATGGAGGAAATTGATCTGCACTGGCGCTTCCATTTGCTGGGCTGGTCTGCATATTGTATCCCCGATTCTGTCATCTGGCACCACTCGGGATGGACACTGCCTCCCGACTCCTACCGGAAAAAGTACCTGAATCACCGGAATAATCTCATGATGCTTTTGGCCAATTATTCAGTGCTTTCCCTGCTTTGGATTGCACCAATCCGTTTCCTTTTGGATTTTATGTCCGGAGGTTTTGCCCTGATCAGGGGGGATTTTAAAAGGATTGGTGCACTTTTTGTGGCATATACCTGGCTTTTGTGCCATCTTCCTTACCTGGTGAAGAAACACCGGAAGCATCAGTCTTTGAGAAAGATCCGTGACACTCAGATTCGAAAGAAAATGATCCCGTTTCCCATCCCCCTGAGCGTTTATCTTTCGGGGAAAAGAAAATTTACCGATATCATTAAATCGAAGAATTCAACCTTGTGACCGGCTTAACTTGTAAATAATAAATTAATACTGTATAATAATATAAATGAATCATGAATAACGGTGATTGAATGATAGTCAGGGCGGTCCTGCGCAGTTATGATGCCGGGCTTGTTTTTGGGCCGCTTTTTGGACTGATTCCTGTTGGGAATGTCGTATTATTGGCTTTTGTTGATTCCATGTCGGTAGGGTGCACCGTCTTTTTCATGCCGGCCACAGATGCGAAACATTCTCCTGAAGCCAGTGTAACTTTGGGCGTAGCCCTGACAGGATTTCAATGGGAAGTTGCCATTGCTTTCCTCGGAAGTGCCGTCATCCTCTCCATCGCCCACCATTTCAGCAAGCATTTACTCCTGGATTTTTCCGGTTTTGATACCTCCGGAAGGGAAACTTCTCACAAAAATGAGAATCATTCTCAAAATCCCTGATAAAAACGAGAAAAAAATCACGATTTGGGGTTTTCAATCGAGAAAAAAAGGATTATTCCTTGGGTAATTCTTGGGGGAATAATACATTCTTGCGCTGATAATTTTCAAGTCTTAAACAGATAAAATTGAAGCGAAGAAAGGGATGGATTCATGCAAGGATCGGAAAATATCGTCCGGAAAGCCGTCAGGAAATACGGCAAGAGCCGTGAGAACCTTCTGCCCATTCTTCAGATGGTACGCAAAGAAAACAATTACCTGTCTGAAGATCAGTTGCGAGAGATTGCCGCGGAGATGGATCTTTCATCGGCAGATGTATTTGGGGTGGCTACATTTTATTCTTTTATGGATATGCAGCCGAAGGGAAAGAACATTATTCGGATTTGTAAGACTATTGCCTGTTTCATGAAAGGTAAGGATTCGATTATTGCCGCTTTGGAAGATGCCCTGGGTATTAAAATGGGTGAAACAACGCCCGACCGGAAATTCAGTCTTCTGGAAGCAAACTGCATCGGCTGGTGCCACAAAGGGCCTGCCATGCTGATTAATGACAAAGTATATACAGAGCTAACCCCTGAAAAAGCCGTCAAGGCTTTAGATGAATACATGTAAGGAGAAGACCATGGTCATGACACGTGAAGAAAAACTGGCCAGGATCAATGCCCATCAGGAGCGGGTTAATCTGATTTTTGAGAAGATTGATACGCTGGGACTGATGGAAAAGGTCATGAAGCTGGGAAACGACAAGATTTTGGAATATATCAAGGAATCCGGATTGAAAGGCCGGGGTGGTGCCGGTTTTCCCACTTATCTGAAATGGAAACTGGCTGCGGACCAGAAAAGTGACATGAAGTATGTGATTTGCAATGCCGACGAAGGGGAGCCCGGGACTTTCAAGGACCGGAAAATCCTGGAAGAACAGGCAGACAAGGTTTTTACCGGAATGGCAATATGCGCCAAAGTAATCGGAGCTCCTGAAGGGTATGTCTATTTACGCGGTGAATATAATTATCTGGTTCCCTTGCTGACGACGAAGATGAATACTTTCAATGAAGAGATGCAAAAGCTGGGGCTCAATTTCACATTATATCTTCGGAGCGGTAGCGGTGCTTACATTTGCGGTGAGGAAACAGCCCTGATTGAATCTATGGAAGGATACCGGGGAGAAGCCAGGAACAAACCGCCTTACCCTGTGGAAAAAGGATATTTGGGCAAACCCACCGTGATTAACAATGTGGAAACCCTGGTATATTGTGCGATGATTGTCCTCAATGAAGGAGGAAAATTCAAGACCTTTGGTACTGAAATATCCGCGGGATCCAAGGTTTTTTCCGTATCCGGTGATGCAGATGTGGAAGGAATCTACGAATTGGAATTGGGCATGACCATCCAGGAATTTGTGGATCTCTTTGGAGACGGAGACACAAAGGCTGTCCAGGTCGGGGGTGCTTCCGGATTCTGCGTCCCCCGGAAGAAGTTTAAAGAGACCATTATCGGCTTTGAAGGGGTTCCTACAGGCGGATCCATGATGCTCTTCAACAGCACCCGTTCCATGTATCACATTCTGATGAATTACATGGAATTCATGCAGGAAGAGTCCTGTGGCCAGTGTACACCCTGCCGTGTAGGATGCCAGCAATTGGTAAAAGGAATCCAGGCGATCAAACACAAAAAGCGTCCCGCCAGCTATCTGGACGATTTGGTTAAACTGGCTAAAACCATGCGGGTTGCGTCGAAATGCGGGCTTGGACAGAGTGTAGCCAACCCCTTTATTTCGATTGTCGAAAATTTTCGTGAAGAAATTATCTATTAATCCCGGAGGAATCCATGAGTGAAAATAAACAAAATATGATTTATGTGACCATCGATGGTACACCGGTTTCTGTGCCGGAGAATACCACGATCCTGGATGCAGCCAAATTGCTGGGTGTACACATTCCAACACTTTGCCACCATGAAGATCTCTGTGTTGCAGGGAACTGCCGGGTCTGTATGGTGGAAGTGAAAGGCTCGCGGACTCTTCAGGCATCTTGTGCCACGCCGGTTTCTGACGGTATGGAAATTTACACTAACAGCCGCCTGGTCCGGACTGCCAGGAAACATGTCATTGAATTATTGCTGAGTGAACACCGGGGAGACTGTCTTCGTTGTTACCGTAACGGGAACTGCGAACTGCAGGCCCTGGCCAATGAATACCGGATCGATCAGGGCATTTTTATCGATCTTCATAAAGAGGATCAGGTGGATATCTCTTCGCCGGCCATTCAGAAAGATGACAGCAAATGTATCCGCTGCCAGCGCTGTGTCAGAGCCTGTACCGAACTCCAGTCTGTCGGTGCACTCTGCGTTGCCCATAAAGGGGCGGATATGCGCATTACCACTTTCTGGGATAAAGCTCTGGCTTATGTGGTTTGTACCAATTGTGGCCAGTGTGTGACCCATTGTCCCACAGGAGCACTTACAGAACGGAATTATGTGGAAGATGTATGGGATGCCATTTATGATCCTACCAAACATGTTGTGGTTCAAACAGCACCGGCTATCAGGGTCTCTATTGGTGAAGAAGTGGGGATGGAGCCGGGACAGCGAGTGACCAAAAAGCTGGTTACGGCCTTACGGCGTCTTGGTTTTAACAGTGTGCTGGATACTGATTTTACAGCCGATCTGACCATTGTTGAAGAAGGGAATGAATTGCTTCACCGGCTGACCAAAGCGATCCGGGACAAAGAAGATGTGGCTCTGCCCATGATAACTTCCTGTTCGCCCGGCTGGATTAAATATATCGAACATGAATTCAGCAACCACTTGGACCATCTCTCTACATGTAAATCACCTCAGCAGATGTTTGGTCCCCTGGCAAAGACCTATTATGCTGAAAAAATCGGAGTTGATCCTAAAGACATGGTTGTTGTATCCATCATGCCCTGTACGGCCAAGAAATTTGAAGCGGCCCGGCCGGAGATGATGGCCAGCGGCCTCAGGGATGTGGATTATGTTTTGACAACACGCGAACTGGGGCTTATGATACGACAGGCAGGTATAGATTTTACCAAGTTGGAAGATGGAGACTATGATTCCATTTTGGGTACATCCACAGGTGCCGGTGCCATTTTTGGAGCAACCGGCGGTGTGATGGAAGCAGCACTGCGTACAGCTTATGAATTGGTTACGGGTCGGGAAATCCCCTTTGAAAACCTGAATGTTAAACCTGTTCGGGGCTTGGCCGGGGTGAAAGAAGCCACACTGAAAATCGAAGGAACCCTTGAAAAGTATAAGTTCCTGGAAGGTGTTGAGCTGCGGGTAGCCATTGGTCACGGTTTGGCTAATGCAAGAAAGATTATGAAACAACTTGAAAGAGGTGAATCACCCTACCATTTCATCGAAATCATGGCGTGTCCCGGCGGATGTGTCGGAGGAGGGGGACAACCCATCCCCACAACCGATGAGATCCGAATGAAACGGGCAAATGCCATTTATGATGAAGATGAAAAAATGCAATATCGGAAATCACATGAAAACCCGGAAATCATCGCGGTTTATGAGAATTTTCTGAAAGAGCCCTTAGGACATAAGTCTCATGAACTTTTACATACAACGTATGTAAAAAGAGAAAAGAACTGAGACTTTTCCCATTCCCCCAACCCCAGAGCAAGGACCGGCTATCCGGTCCTTGTTCACTTTCAGAACAGATTTATTGCTCTGAAAGCTTCAGGTGATAGTATTTTGAAATCTTTGTATTTCTGATCGGATTGAAAAGGGTTATTCTTTTATTTTTCCTGATCCTGTTCGTATATTTAAAGAGATCGCCGGAGTATACGTAATGTATTTAAAAAAATTTCTTTTCCTTGTTTTAAGTTTTTCTGTTTTTGCTGTCTGCCTGTCAGGGGCACCAAAAGGTGAACTCATAGCACCGGGCGTTTGGTATTATCACGACCACCAGGAATCGGTCCCGTGGGATATCCACGTTGTGACTGTTTGCCTTTCAACTCCCTCTGTCACTGTGGAGACTATTAAAGCAGGCAATCAGCTCCGGGCTCTGGAAAAAACATCCTCTATGGTTTCACGCTTCGACGGGAATGTCGTGGCAGCAGTTAATGCCGACTTTTTTCAGGGTGACGGAATGCCCGTCGGAGCTCAGGTAATTCAGGGAGAATTGATTAAAAATCCGACCATCCGGTCTGTCTTTGGCATTACGAATACAAAAGAACCTTTTATTCAAATCGTGAAGCTGGATGCCTTCCTGCTAACGCCGGAGAATATCCGTTACGAAATCAGTTATGTAAACGGTGCCCGAAATAAGGATAATTTGGTAATGTTTACCCCCTTTGTGGGAACAGAATCTCCGGCAAACCGGTGGGGGACCGAAATTTCAACCCGATGCCTTGACGGATATGCCGTCAATGACTGGTTTCAGGTCGTTGTGACTGAAAAATCGGGTTTATTAGGGCCCTTGCAGAAACCCACCATGATACCGGAAGATGGTATGGTGTTATCTGCCCATGGGAAAGCCAAACGGTTTGCAGACAGGCATATTGAAAAGGGGGATACGTTGAACCTGATGCTCAGGCTTCTGCCGGTGAACGAGCCGGTATACACCCTGGTGGGAGGAATCCCCCGCATCATCAGGGATGGTGAAATTTCCATTGAGCACATGGAAGAAAACTTGTATGAAGAATTCCGGACGACACGCCATCCCAGAACGGCTGTTGCTTTTGATAAAACAAAAGATACCTTATATCTGATGACGGTAGACGGACGCCAGCCCCGGCACAGCGTGGGGATGTCCCTGGATGAGCTGGCGAAATATCTGAAGAATCTTGGTGCTTATCAGGCTCTGAATCTGGATGGCGGGGGGTCCACAACTATGGTGGTGAAGGAAAAAATTGTGAATAAACCATCCGATGCAACCGGGGAACGTTCTGTAACCAACGCTTTGTTGATTGTAACCCGCAGTTCAAATCCAATTCAGTGACAGGGCAATAAATGCCAGGCCGTTTATCATACCATGTATGGCAATGCCTACCCAGGTGTTTTTACGGATATAAGTGAACCAGGGTACGATGATAAAGATTGGCAGCAACAGGATCATTAAATCAAATCCGAAGGCAGCATGGAAAAAGAACCATAGTCCTGCATTCAGAATCCAGCCGGATTTGCCAAAGGCTGTTACCTGACGTGGTAAAAGATATCCCCTCCATAAAAGCTCTTCACCAAAGATATTCAATAGAAAAAAGGGAATCCAAAAAGCCAAATACCAGGTTTTTCCTTCCGGAAATCCTGTAAAATTCAAAAAGGGAGGTTCAAGGGTGAGGGGAAGTCCAACCCGGGACATCCCTTCCAGGATCAGTACCGTTCCGGCGCCGGAAATAAGAGTACCGAATAAAATCCATAATATATCTCCGGACCGGAAACCCGTCAGCCGAAGACGGTTATAGAATTCATTGGCCGAATCTTTAAAGCCGTCCCGCCGTGTTTTAATCACGGCCGTGATAAGCATGGGGAGAAACACGCCGATGCCGCCAAGGATGAACCAGCAATATACGGTTTCCAGGCCGCTGTATTTCTGCAACAGGGGGATGCCAAACCAGGTAAAAATCCATAAAAGAATCCCGAAAATACCAAAATAGACAATGGATTTTCCTACATTCACAGAACGGATGAATTTTTCCATAAGAACTCCCGGATCTCATTTTTTAAAGTTACACAATATTCATCCTAAAAAAAATCAGTGGAATAAAAAAGGCGCTGAATATATTCAACGCCTTTTGGTTGTGTATAGGGGTTGAATTAAAGGTTCATTATTTTTTTCATGGCATTCTCTGCCGCCTTAGTTAATGGGTAGACGGCCGGAGAAGCTGTGAGCATGGGCTGTGTGCCGATTTGAGCCGTCAGAACGGCATTCAGATTCATCTTGTTCTGGATAATGAAACCCAGAATATTGGTCAGTTCACCTGCACTGGGGCCACCGATGACTTCTCCCCCGATAACAACTCCCGAATCTTTGGCGACAATAAGTTTCACCAACTGTTTATGCATTCCCGGAAGACAACCCGGATGGCGGTCCGGTGCCTCAAATGTCCCGGATACCACATCAAACCCTTCAGCGATTGCCTGAGCTTCTGTCAGTCCGGCGGTTCCAAAACCGTGATCACTCAAAGCCGTTGAATAAATAGCAATGGTTCCGCTGAATGTTTTCAAGGCTGAAAGTTTGTAAAGATTCATGCCGGCAATCCGTCCCTCGGCACAGGCTGTGGATGCAAGCATGATGCCTGTTGTTTTACGGGTAATAAAATCTCTCTTCTCGGCACAGTCTCCGACTGCCATGATATCAGGCGCGGGTGTGCGCATATATTCATCCACCACTATAAATCCCTGACCATTCAGCTTCAGCCCTGCCGCCCCGGCAAGAGTTGTGTTGGGAATGTATCCCACGGAGAGAATGACAGCGTCTGCCTCCAGGGAAGTCCCGTCCGTTAATTGAACCCCCGTCACTTTTTTTCCATCGCCGACGATTTCATTAACACCTGTTCCGGTGATGACTTTCACACCCTGTTCTTTCAGCAACTCTTCAGCCCGGGCTGCAAGCTCCTTGTCAAAGGCCAGATTCAAAATACTTGGCAGAATTTCAACCAGGGTCACATCCAGACCGGATTTATTCAGCTCATCGGATACTTCCACACCGATGAATCCTCCACCCACAACGATCACCTTTTTTTTATCTTTCAAAAATTGCTGAATATTGTCAAGATATTCCTTGTTTTTTGGAATGGTGAAAACCCCTTCTAAGTCCACACCGGGCAGATTCCGGGGTTTTTTGGGCAGTGAACCCGTGGCAAAAATCAGTTTATCAAACTGAATTATTGTCCCGTCTGCTGTGCGTGCCGTTTTCTCGTCCTTGTTTACGCTTACCACTTCATCATACTTGATTCGAACACCGGCATTTTCCGCCATGGCAGGAGGGAAGATATTTTTTTCCGTGCTGCCTACAGTGCTGAATATGTAAGGAATACCGCAGGGGATCATGGCCGTTTTTTCCTTTCGGACCATGAGGACATCCTTATCGGGATGAAAAAATTTGCCTGTTGCAGCTGCGACGACTCCCGCAGCACTTCCACCAATAACTAACACATCTGTTTTTTCCATAATATAACTCCTTTTATGTATGATCACAGGTATTATCACCTGTTGGCAAAATTCCTTCGTCTAAAGCTTTGGCAAGTTCTTCCGGTTGCCAGTCCGGAACACCGATATGGGTGTTGATACCGTTGGATTCAAAAAGATCCTTGGCTTTCTGTCCCATGCCCCCGGCAATGATATCCGTCACCCGGAGGGATGCCAGCCATCGGGGATACACACCGGGCTGATGGGCAGGAGGGGCAAGATGCTTTATATCTTTGATTTCTCCCTCTTCAACCTCGTAAATCCCGAAGAATTCGCAATGTCCAAAATGGGGAGACAGTTTTGTATCCTTGAGGGGAATGGCAATGCGTTTCATACAACTCCTTTCTTTTGTTGTAACGAACAAACGTTCATAAAATTAAATAAAAACCATGATGTTTCCAAGATTCTTTACCAGGGAGTTCTGGGGATTTCGTTGTATATTTCAATCTTATAGGAGGGTTTTATGAAGGATTCTTATTCTCAGCATACACGGATAAAAAGTCACGAGACAGATTATCGGCTACAATTAAAAGCCTCTGCATTACTCCAGTATTTTCAGGATGTGGCTGTAAAGCATGCCGTGCTTCTCGGGGTGGGTTACGAGGATATGAAAAAGCTTGGTCTTTTCTGGGTCGTAACCCGGTTTCATATCGAGATAGAGCGGATGCCTGTCTATGATGAAGGTGTCGAAGTGATTACCTGGCCCAAGGTGCCGGAGAACAGGAAAAAGAAATTTGCCGGCGCAAAGGATGATTTTGTTTTCATCCGTGATTTTCTCATGAATGATACGGAAGGAAACTGTCTGGTCCGCGCCACTTCATCATGGGTAATGCTGGATTTTAAGCAGAAACGTCTGCAGCCGGCTGAAAAATTTCCCATCAGGATGCCGGAAAATCGGGGGAAGCATGCTTTAGCCGTCATACCCCGAAAAATACCCGAGGCCGAATATCCTGTGTTGATGTACCGGAAACAGGTGGGATACAGTGACATCGATCTGAATTTACATGTGAACAACACCCGGTATGCAGACTGGATTATGGATGTGTTTTCACGGGATTTCCTTGAAAAACATACATTAAAACGTCTGGAAATTAACTATCTCCGTGAAGTTTTCTGGGAGGATAAAATTGACCTTTTCAAAACTGAATCCGGCCCTGACAAGGCATTCATTGTTGAGGGTCTTGAACAACGGACCGGCAAAGCATCCTTCAGAGCATTTCTTTTGTATGTTTAGACGTTGAGAAAAGCAACCCCGGACTTCAGTCCGGGGTGCATGAGGAGCAAAAAAGACTGACCCCGGACTTCAGTCCGGGGTGCATGAGGAGCAAAAAAGACTGACCCCGGACTTCAGTCCGGGGTGCATGAGGGGCAAAAAAGACTGTCCCCGGACTTCAGTCCGGAGGGGCAGAGAGAAAGGGATTTCCCCGGACTTCAGTCCTGGAAAGTATCGATATGCAGTTCCCCATTCTCCATTTTCAGCACATATTTTTTCCCGGGGATAATCTTGCCTTCCAAAAGGGCCTGAGCCAATTGGTTTTCCACCTCCCTCTGGATAATGCGTTTTAAAGGACGGGCACCGAAATCCGGGTCATATCCCTTTTTTGCCAGATAATTCCGGGCACTTTCATCCAGGTCAACAAAAATGTTTTGCTGAATGAGCCGTTTTTGAACCCTTCTGAACTGGATATCCACAATTTTTTTCAGTTGTTCAGGTGTCAATGCATGAAATGTCATGATTTCATCGATCCGGTTAATGAATTCCGGTTTGAAATGTTGCCGTATCCGGTCGCGCAAACGGGGATCCAGGGTGTCGTAAGAGGTGCCTTTTTCAAAGACATCTCTCCCCAGATTTGATCCGAGGTTCGAGGTCATGATAATCAAAGTATTGCGGAAGTCCACCGTTCTTCCCTTACCGTCTGTAAGTCGCCCGTCATCCAGTATCTGGAGCAGGATATTGAAGACATCCGGATGGGCTTTTTCAATTTCATCCAGCAGAATCACGGAATAAGGCCTGCGGCGGATACTTTCTGTCAGTTTACCGCCTTCCTCATATCCTACATATCCCGGAGGTGCACCAATCAGCCGGGCTACGGAGTGCCGTTCCATATATTCGGACATATCCAGTCGCACCATGGCATTTTCATCATCAAAGAGGAAATTTGCCAGAGCCCGGGAGAGTTCTGTTTTTCCCACGCCGGTTGGCCCCAGAAAAAGGAAAGATCCGATAGGCCGGTTTTCATCTGCAAGTCCGCTCCGGCTTCTTCGGATGGCATTTGAAACGGCTTCCAAAGCCTGATCCTGTCCAACAACCCGTTCGTGCAGGTGTTTTTCCAGTGTCAAAAGTCGTTCATTCTCCGATTGCAGCATACGGTTTACGGGAATTCCGGTCCACCGGCTGACGACTTCGGCGATATCTTCCTCATCGACTTCTTCTTTTAACAGGGGGGATTCTCCATGGAGTTTTTTCAGTTTTTCCTTTTCTTTTTTCAGTTTTTCCTGCATTTCCACCAGGGCACCATAGCGAATTTGGGCTACCCGTTCATAATCTCCCCGGCGCTCAGCGTCTGCTTCCTCTGCTTTCAGCTTGTCTATACTGCCCTTCAGATGCTGAATCCCCTGGATAAGTGATTTTTCAGACATCCATTTGTTTTTCAGGTTTTCCAGTTTTTGGTTAAGGTCAGACAGTTCCTGATCCAGTTTTTTCAACCGTTCGGCTGAACGGGCATCCTTTTCCTTTTTCAGAGCCTGTTTTTCTATCTCAAGCTGAATACGACGGCGTTCCAGTTCATCCAGTTCTTCCGGCATACTGTCAATTTCTACTCTGAGGCGGGAGGCAGCCTCATCTACCAGATCAATGGCTTTATCCGGGAGAAAACGATCAGAAATATAACGGTCTGAAAGTCGGGCTGCGGCCACCAGAGCTGCATCCGTTATCCTTACTCCGTGGTGGATATCATACTTATCCTTGATTCCCCTGAGAATGGAAATCGTATCTTCAACTGAAGGCTCGCTCACATAAATTTTCTGGAAACGGCGCTCCAATGCCGAATCCTTTTCGATATATTTCTGATATTCATTCAGGGTTGTAGCCCCTACACAGTGTAACACACCCCGGGCCAAAGCGGGTTTCAGCATATTACCGGCATCCACGGCGCCTTCGGCATTCCCGGCGCCAACAATGAGGTGCAGTTCATCAATAAACAGTATAATTTGACCGTTGGATTTCTCAACTTCTTTCAACACGGCTTTGAACCGGTCCTCAAATTCTCCGCGGTATTTAGCTCCTGCCAGAATAGATGAGATATCCAGCATGATGATCCGTTTGTTTTTCAGGGATTCGGGGACATCTGCATTGACAATTCGCTGTGCCAAACCCTCAACAATAGCCGTTTTCCCCACACCCGGTTCACCGATTAAAACAGGATTGTTCTTCGTACGACGAGCCAAAACCTGAATAGCCCGGCGGATTTCTTCGTCTCTCCCAATAACAGGATCCAGTTTCCCTTCACGAGCCCGCCGGGTTAAATCCACGCCAAATCGTTCCAGCGCTTCATATTTTGATTCGGGATTTGCATCCTGTACCGTCTGTCCTCCACGGATTTTTAGAAGGACAGACAAAAAGACATCTCTGTCCAGTCCTGATTCTGAAAATAGTCCGGACAGACTTTCCTGATCCATCAGGGCTAAAAAGAGATGCTCCACGCTCACATACTCGTCCTTCATGCGGACAGATTCTTTTTCAGCCTGCCTCAAAACCAGTACCATCTCCCGGCCCAATCTCCCCTGGGTGACTTTTCCCAGACGGGGGAGTTTCCGGATTTGTGACTCTGTCTTTAGGATTATATCTTCCAATGAGGCATCACTGAGTTGGATCAACCGGGAGATGAGTCCATCCTTCTGTGTCAGTAAAGCATGCAGCAAATGAACCGGAAGAATCTCCTCCTGCCCGTATTCCTCAGCAATAAACTGGGATTGCTGGATAGCTTCTCTGCTTTTTTCCGTATATTTATCAAAATTCATAGCAACACTCCTTTCTTTTTATACAAGATATACTCAAAAGGTATGCCAAAACGGATAATTCTGCCATTGTGACAACTTGGGTAAAATATTATGTCATTATGGCGGTTTTATTATGCCTTTGGGTCTCCGTATATTATTACATATAACCAGTAACAGGAGGGAATAATGAAAAAAATCGTGTTTGCAGGTCTGGTTCTTTTTTTAATGATCCTGGCCTTTCCCCTTTATGCTGCATCTGGTGATGATGTGGTAGGATTGTGGTATACGGAAGGGAACGATTCAAAGGTGGAAATTATCTGTGACAAGGATGAGTACCGGGGAAAAATTGTCTGGCTTGAGGAAGAGGTTTATCCTGCCGATGATCCGGATGCCGGCCAAACAAAGCATGACCGGAACAATCCTGATGAGGAACTCCGCCTTCGCCCGATCCTGGGCCTTGAGATTGTATGGGGATTTTCCTATAACGAAAAGAATGAGAAATGGGAAAGGGGACGCATTTATGATCCGGAAAGCGGAAAGACCTACAATTGCAATATGTGGCTCGATGAAAAGGGCAATCTGAATGTGAAAGGGTCTTTGGATAAATGGGGACTCATCGGCCGTTCAACGATATGGACACCTGCCGGCGAATAACTCTGTAACCCGATACATATTTCCTGAAAGCCTGCCTGAAGCGCAGGCTTTTTATATATAAGCATGAAAATTCTTTTTATATCAAAGAAGCGACACGCTCTACCCGGTTCACTTTTTTCCGAGCTTTTCACTCACAGGCTCGTCAGCATATCCAAAGAATCTGACAAAGTATTAAGAATGATGTTGATAATTTTAGGCTTCATTCATTAGTGGTGAGTTGATCATGAAGTCGGCGCTTGAGCTGTTGCAGACCGTGGCCTGTCTGGAAGTTAGCATCGCTGAGCTTCTCTCCCCCTCTCTCCCTGCCAACATAAAAGCTCTTTCAATCTATATGCCTTTATGCTATCTTAAACAAATGGACACCTTAGAAAAGAAATTAAAGCAAGTACCCCGAAAACCGGGTGTTTATCTTTTCCGTGATGAAAAAGAGGAGATTATTTATGTGGGGAAGGCCCGGTTATTGAGGCATCGTGTTCTTTCCTACTTCCGGGGTGAGGCGTCGGATCCTAAAACAAGTGTCATGATTTCGCATGTGCGGGATATTGAATGGATTATTACAGACAGTGAAACAGAAGCGCTCCTTATGGAAAATAATCTTATTAAAGAATATACTCCCCGCTACAATGTTCGTCTTAAAGATGACAAGTCTTTCCCATTTATCCGTTTTACAAATGAACCCTTCCCGCGCATTTTTGTTACACGAACGGTGGAAAAAGACGGCTCCCGCTATTATGGCCCTTATACAGATGTCCGCCATGTAAGGAAATTACTCCGTATCCTTCACCGTACATTTCCCCTTCGGACCTGCAGTTATAAACTGGACGAGGAAACTGTCCGAACAAAGAAAATCCCCTTGTGCCTGGAATATCATCTGCATAATTGTGAAGGACCGTGTCAGGGACTCATTTCAGAAGATGAATACAACACTATGGTGGAACAGGTTATCCGTTTCATTGAAGGGCATACGGAAGAGACTCTGAAGGTGTTGACAGAACGGATGCAGGAAGCAGCAAAAAAACAGGCCTTTGAAAAGGCCGCACGCTACCGGGATCAAATCCGGGTGATTCGAAAATCTCTTCCCAGACAGAATGTTATCCACACTGATTTTGAGGACCGGGATGTGATTGGGATGGCGGTTTCGGAAGAGACGGCCGTGGTGGCCCTTTTTCGAGTCAGGGAAGGAAGGATTATTGCCAGAGAGACTTTTACCCTTCAGCAAACCGGAAACCGGACTCGCAATGAACTTTTAAAGGAATTTCTCCGCTCTTATTATCTTGAAACACCATTCATTCCCCGGGAGGTATTTTGTGAGCTGGAGGATGAAAAAGAACTTTTTGAGGATTTTCTCAGCACCCGTGCGGGAAAACGGGTTTATATGATGACACCGGAGCGCGGAGATAAGGCCAGATTGCTGACATTAGCCCGGAAAAATGCCGATATAATGCTGAAAGATCTCATGCTGCAGCGGATGAAACGGGATATGCAGCCCGGAAAGATTGTTCTGGCTCTTCAGGATGCCTTGAATCTGGTGGCGCCTCCCATGCTGATTGAGGGGTTTGATATCTCAAATATTGAGGGGTCGCATATTGTGGCATCCTGTGTGGTTTTTGAAAACGGCCGGCCCCGTAAATCCGATTACCGGAAATTTATTATTCGCGATCTGAATCATCCCGATGATTTTGCCGCCATGTCCCAGGTGATTCGCCGCCATTACTCCCGGAAACTGGAAGAAAAGGGAAAACTGCCCGATCTGGTGCTGATTGACGGGGGAAAAGGGCAGCTTAACGCGGCAAAGCAGGTGCTCAATAAACTTGGACTGCACCACATGCCCGTCATTGGACTTGCCAAACGGCTCGAAGATGTTTTTATTCCCGGTTATGCCAATCCTCAAAATATTCCCAAAACATCCCCTGCACTCTATCTGCTACGGCGAATACGGGATGAAGCCCATCGTTTTGCCATTACTTTTCACCGGAAACGCCGGGATGATGCCATGGTTAAGAGCATTCTGGATGAAATTCCGGGTATCGGCCCGAAACGGAAGGCAAAAATTTTCGGTGTTTATCCATCCGTACATGAAATGATGCAGGATGAGGAAAAGGAAATTGCGAAAAAAACAGGCATATCCTTAACTTTGGTATCGGATATGATGGCATATATTCGCCGGCATTCTCCCATGAATGCAGAGAAGAAAGGTAAAGCGTGACTTCAAAAAAACAACCCTACACCGGAGAAGAACTCGAAAGGGTTCAATCTCTGTTAAATCGAGAACCCCGTCCACTTGAAATGAGCATTTACTCCCGCCTTTGGGAGGAAGAGTGCAGTGGAAAGTACTCCCGTTCCCTCTTGTCCGAACTGCCGTGTGACAGCTCCCGTGCGGTGAAAGAACATCCGAAAATGCTTGAGCTGGGGGATAATTATCAGATGTTGTTTCAGGTTACACCCGACATGGAAAATTCGGAACGTTCCTTTGCCGAATTGGGTGCCCGGAGTATCGGGGCTGCAGTGTTCGCCCATGGGGGAGATGATAAGGATGTAGAAAAGGCATTACATCCCTTGGCACTCTCTGCATACGCTGCCGGTACACCCATCCTGAAAGTCTGGAAATCAGGGATTGCCCGGAAGCATCCCACTTTGAATGTGGCTTCTTTCGCCCTGCTCAGAAATAAAAAATTCCCGTCAACGGTCCTTCAGACCTCCGGAGCGGAGATCTGGTGGATTCACACGGGCCGGTCTGACAGTGTTATGGAAGAAAGGGTTCGTACCATTCGCCTGAACGAAATGATGATTGCACTCTCACGTCATCCCTGGCTTTTATCGGCCAGCCATGTCCAACGGCCCGGACTTCTTTGCACCTTGGTGAATATGATGGGAGAAAGGCGTCTGGGAATGTATCTGGATACTGAATCCTGGGATGAAGAACCTGAAGAGATGCTCCTGGGTAAAAACCCCGGAGGATTTGTCATCTGTTTCCGGCGCACCTTTGAACGGGAAGTCAGGGAAATATTATCCCGCTATGATGCCGAAAGCATCTCTCTGGGACGTTCTACTCATGACGGGAAACTGACAGTTGTGGATAACCGGGAGGATATCGCGGTGATTCCCTTTGACCATCTTCTGCATTACAGCGGTGAACCTGTCCACCACAATGAATCTGAACGGGTGCTGGAAGTTAAAAACAGGCGGACGCGTAAGGATGAGAACATTCCTGAACCCGAGGATTATGCCGGTGTTTTGAAAAAACTCCTCACCTCACCACGAATTCACTTTTATGATTCCTCACCGGCGATGGTGGATTCCACAATCAGGGGGAATACGATTTGTACAAGCTGTGAACAGCCTTTCCTGCGACTGAAAGGAAGCAGCAAAATATTGACCCTGGCTATGACTATCCAGGATTATCACCATGAACGGGATGCACACGTGGCAGCTTATAATGCAGTGGTCAGGGCAAGTCGCCAGGTTGCCTGTCTCGGTGCGGAAGTCCTTGGCGTCGCCGTCTCTTTTATGGAAGGGAACCCGGAAAAAAGCAACGAATATTTCCGCTTTCTGGATGCCGTCAGAGGTGTGGCAGGCGCAGCAAAGGCATTGAAAATACCCGTCATAGGCGAACAGATTGAATGGTATAATCTTTTTGTAAAAGATTCCCCGGTTGTGGCTGCTGCCGGTGTTTTGGAATCGGGATCCCAGTGTGTGAAGCCTGGTTTTCAGCATGACGGAGATTTTATCTGTATTCTGGGGAGTTTTCGTGGAGAACTGGAATCTTCAGAGTATGTCCGGTTTATTCACGGTGTGGATAACGGACGGCTCGTTCCGGCGGACGGGGATTTTACGGCCCATCTGAATATGGCTCTGATGCAGGCCGCCCGGGAACAAATCCTGAAATCTGCCCTGGATATGGAAAAAGGCGGATTAGCCGTGACCCTGGTGAAAAGCGCTCTCCTGAATCCTGAAAAAGTCATGGGTTGCGATATCTATACTATGCGGAAAATGCGGGATGACGCCCTGCTTTTCGGAGAAAGTATGTCGACGGTTCTCATTACCCTGGAAGAACACAAACTGATGGATATGGAACGAATTGCCAATGATTTCGGGGTAACCTGTACAACCGTCGGACGAGTCCGCAAACATGGCAGAATCACATTCAACGATCTGTTTGATTTGGATTTGAACGAATTACGAGAACTCATAAACCAATCCTGACCTTGTTGGAGAACCTGTTATGACACACGCTATTCTTCAGCCTGTGGAAAAAGCCTTTCACGTTTCCAAGATCTTAGGGGTGGGACACAATTACCGGGATCGTTTTATCGAAGCCAATTATCAGGATGTTCACCTGCATCCCGTGATTTTCATGAAGCCGTCCCAAGCCATCGTGCACAGTCCGGGACCTGTTGGACTCCCATTTTATTCAAATTTAGTGGAGTACGAGGCTGAGGTGACTCTGTTAATCGGTACAAAAGGCCGGAATATTGATGAAACAGAAGCCTCCGGACTCATTGCCGGTGTCGGTGTGGGAGTAGATCTTACGGCCAGGGATGTCTTAAATGAAGCCCGAAAAGAGGGCCGGGACTGGACCGAAGCCAAGTGTTTTGATCAATCTGCACTTATTTCCCATTTTGTCTCGGTTCTCCATTTCCCCCGCCTGGATAATCTGCATTTCCGCCTTTTTCAGAACGGGATTTTGCGGCAGAATGGCAATACTGCTGGCATGATCTATAAAATCCCGGAAATTTTGGCCCATATCAGCTCTATTATGACCCTTTTGCCGGGAGATATAATCTTTACCGGGACCCCCTCCGGTGTGGGTGCTGTTTCCTCCGGAGACCGGCTCCTGATTGAACTGGAAGACGAGATCTCAGAGGAATTCCTGATCCTGTAGGGAATTCAACCGTAACCCCTTAAAAATCAACACATCTTATCGTAAACACATCCTGAAAATATAGCCGGGAGGTTTCTATGTTGTCCGATATTGATATTGCCAAAAAAGTGAATCTGAAACCAATCACGGACATTGGGAGGTCTTTGGGGCTGGAAGAAGGTGATTTGGAATTATATGGCAAATACAAGGCCAAGATTTCATATTCCGCCCTGGACAAACTCCGGGAACGTCCTGAAGGGAAACTGATTTTGGTATCTGCCATCACTCCTACACCGGCAGGTGAAGGGAAAACAACCGTATCAATCGGACTATCGCAAGCTTTAAACAAAATCGGCGAAAAGGCCATGGTTGCCATCCGGGAACCCAGTCTGGGACCGGTATTTGGCATTAAAGGTGGTGCTGCCGGCGGAGGTTATTCCCAGGTGCTTCCCATGGAAGAGATCAATCTTCATTTTACGGGGGATTTTCATGCCGTGACGGCAGCCAATAACACTCTTGCAGCCCTGATTGACAATCATATTTATGCCGGAAATGAATTACAGATCGATCCCCGGCGGGTTACCTGGAAGCGGGTTCTGGATGTGAATGACCGGTCTTTAAGGCATGTAGTGATCGGACTGGGGGGACGGACTCAGGGCATTCCCCGGGAGGATGGATTTGATATTACTCCTGCATCCGAAATCATGGCAATTCTCTGTCTGTCCAAAAATCTGGCCGAACTGAAAGAACGAATCGGGAATATTACCATTGGTTTTACCTACGACGGGAAACCGGTACTGGAAAAAGAGCTGGGATATGAAGGTGCCATTACAGCCCTGCTGAAAGATGCTCTGAAACCGAATCTTGTCCAGACAACGGAAAACACTCCGGCTCTGATCCATGGTGGACCTTTTGCCAATATCGCCCAGGGTGCCAATAGTATCATTGCAACCAAAGCAGCCCTCCGCATGACGGATTATGTAGTCACCGAAGCCGGCTTTGGATTTGACCTGGGTGCTGAAAAATTCTTTGACATTGTATGTCCCAACGGCCCAATGTGTACTTCTGCCGTTGTTTTGGTGGCGACCGTTCGTGCCCTGAAACACCACGGCGGTGCAAAACTCTCTGAACTGAGCAAGCCGGATGTGAAATCTTTGGAAAAAGGACTTCCAAATCTGGGCAAACATCTTGAGAATATTAAAAAATTCGGAATGGAATCGGTTGTAGCCATCAACCGTTTTGCTACCGATACAGAAGAAGAGCTGAAAATTGTTGAATCTTACGCCCGGAAACATGGATTTGATGCATCCATTGTGGATTTCTGGTCCAAAGGAGGAGAAGGTGGACTCGAACTGGCTGAGGAGGTTAAACGGCTGGTGGATGATAAATGCTGTCAAATGCATTCTCTTTATGACTGGAAAGATCCCGTTGAAGACAAAATCAAAACCGTTGCTACAGAAATCTACGGGGCGAAGGCCATTGATTATACATCAATAGCCAAAAAGGATTTGAAAAAGATCAATCGGTATGGCTATAATGAACTGCCGGTATGTATTGCAAAGACACAGAAATCTCTTTCTGATAATCCTAAACTCCTGGGCCGTCCGGAAAATTTTCTTGTGACTGTCCGTGAAATTCTCATTGCTTCCGGGGCAGGTTTTGTGATTCCCATTACCGGTGATATTATGCGGATGCCGGGACTCCCGAAAGAACCGGCAGCGAAAAAAATCAATGTTGACGATACAGGAAGTATTGAAAATCTTTTCTGAAACCCATTGTTAAACGTGTCATATTCACTTAATTCTTATTGCCGGAATGATGAATTACTCTTACCTTTATCTGAATAATAATCATTTTTAAAGATGTGAAAAACAATAGACCAACGAAAACAATCCTCATTGCAGAAGATGAAGCCATCAACAGAATGTATCTGGCGGAAATTCTGAAGGATAAAAAATACAGAGTCCTTGAAGCTGAAGATGGGAATCAGGCGGTAGAATGCTGCCGGAATAATCCGGAAATTGATCTTGTTTTGATGGATGTCAAAATGCCCGGACTGAACGGCTATCAGGCGGCAGAGCAAATCAGAACCTTTTGCCCTGACCTGATCATGATTTTACAGACGGCTTTTATCTCAGACAAATCGGAAATTGAAGGTCCCGAAGACCTCTTTCAGGATGTGATTGAAAAGCCTATTATGGAAAGCCGTCTCTTTGAGATGTTGAATGCTTATCTCTCTTCATAAATTTACACAGTGAGAAGCACTCTGATCTGAATCCTCCGTTGTAAGTCAGCAGAAACAATGATATTTTATTCCAGTGCTTTTTTATCAGCTTAAGGAGATTTTCCATGATACACCGTAAATATGCAAGTCTTATATTATTTTTATTTATTCTTTTATTGGTCAGGGGATTGCCCGGGATGCCGGTATTGGAACGGGACCATTCATTAATGCCGGTGCCCAAAGAGCTTATCTGGGAAAGTGGAATATTCCGCCTGGATGACTCATTTTGCATCAATGTGGTGGGTGAAGCCGGAGAGCGCACTTTTAAGGCGGCAACCCGCGCATTACGGAGACTGAGCGGGCGGACCGGACTCTTTTTCGATCAGGATTTTATAACTGGAATCAACCAGTCCCCGGAAGCCGGACTTGAACTTATGTGTTACCGGCCCGGTGAATTGAAACTGGGAGAAGATGAGTCCTACCGGCTTCGGGTCAGTTCGCGGGAAATGATAATTGAAGCGGAAACGGAACTTGGTTTAATGCATGGACTTGAAACCTGGTTGCAATTATTGGAGTCGGATGATGAAGGATATTTCTTTCCTGCAGTGATTATTGAAGATGAACCACGTTTCCCCTGGCGTGGACTCATGATTGATGTGTGCCGTCATTTCCAGCCGCTCCATGTGATTTTGCAGAATATCGATGCCATGGCGGCTATGAAAATGAATGTCCTCCATCTACATCTCTCCGAAGATCAGGGGTTTAGGGTGGAATCCAAAGCATATCCCCTGCTTCATGAAAAGGGTTCGGACGGGTTATATTTTACACAATGCCAGATTCGTGAGATTGTGAATTATGCTGCTGAACGGGGAATCCGGGTTGTGCCTGAGTTTGATATGCCCAGCCATACAACAGCCTGGTTTGTGGGATATCCGGAACTGTCCAGCAAGGATACAAGCTATACTGTTGAAAGAAGCTGGGGAGTAAAAGACCCCGGAATGAACCCTGCCAGTGAATTTACTTATGCTTTTCTGGATACCTTTATTGCCGAAATGAGCACCCTTTTCCCCGATCCCTATTTTCATATCGGAGGGGATGAAAATAACGGAAAATGGTGGAAAGAAAATCCGGATATTGTGTCATTTATGGATTCCATGGGCTTTGAAACAACCCATGAACTCCAATCCTACTTTGTACAACGGGTTCACAATATTGTCAGAAAACACAACCGGATTATGGTGGGATGGGGTGAAATTTACGACCCGGATATGCCTCAGGATGTGCTGATTCATTTCTGGTGGCCCCGGATGAAAGAGATGGAAGAAGCCCTCTTGAAAGGATTCAAAGCGATTGTTTCCAATGGTTATTATATCGATCATTTCCGGACAGCTGAATATCACTACCTGATGGATCCTGTCAGACCGGAGTATGTAACGGATTCTTTGGCAGCCCGGAATATTTTGGGGGGAGAGGCGGCAAGCTGGGCGGAATTTGTTACCGAAGAACTGACCGGACTCCGTATCTGGCCACGGACAGCTGCCATTGCCGAACGGTTCTGGTCACCGGCCCATATCCGGGATGTGGAAGATATGTACCGGAGACTGGAAAAGGTCAGCCTTTGTCTGGAAGAACTGGGACTGGATCACCTGAAGAACCGGGACATGATGTTGCGGCGCCTGGCCGGGCAGCAGGATATTGCTGCACTGCACGTTTTGATCGGAACAGTGGAACCTTTGGAATACTATGCCCGCCACAGGGCGGTGGAACAAAAAAAATATGTGCAGCATGCACCTTTAACTCGACTGGTAGATGCCGCCTGGAGCGACGCCCCCGATGCACGAAACTTTCGCTTTCTTGTCCGGGATTATTTGCAGGAACCTTCCAAAGAAAAGGAAAAACAAATCCGGAGTATCCTGTCACGATGGGCGGGGAACCATAAAAAATTGGCACCTGTGATTGATGCAAACCCCATCCTGTGGGAAATTCGCGGACTCAGCGAGGATCTTTCCCGCTCTGCCCGGATCGGTCTTAAAGTCCTGGATAAAAAAAACAGCTGGTTTGGCTTGTCATCGAAAGATGCTGATGAATACATTCAGGAACTGGAAAAAATGAAAATCCCCCGGGGTGAACTGATACTGCAGCATCTCGATGCGTTGATCCGACTTGTAGAGAACGTT
>JAGGVO010000035.1 GCA_021157965.1 Candidatus Neomarinimicrobiota bacterium | reverse complement strand
GTGGACAGTCGTCAGTCAACAGTCAATAGTCGACAGTAGTGAGAAATTGATTGGATGATTGATTCGATTGTCTGCCCTGTGAAATAAAAGCCGGTTTGTCTGGGGGAATGACGCGTAACGCGTGACGAGTGACGTGGGGACGTCCGCGGAGGGGCAGAGGGGATTGGGAACTGGGAATTAGGGACTGGGAAAGACAACAGGGTGGTTTTGTGGGTTAATTTCACAGGGGATTCGACCGATACACCAGGAGCAAAGCGACGCCAGCTTCCAGCTTCTAACTTCTTAATAATCAACGAATTAAGACGGAGTTTATAAGAGAAATAGGATATATAATTTCGCTTAGGCAACGCCCCCCACCCCAGGGGTAAAATACACCGTTTTTCAACATCATGCAAGATTATATTATAATTCTTATATAGTACAGTTATTATTGTATCTTAAAAAATTCTCCGAATTGAAAACATAAAATTCCTTGGACGGACACAGAGATTTGCCCCTACACCCTCTCACCCTCGTGCCCTCATTCCCTCTGCGTCCTCCGCTTCCTCCGCGATATAAAAAACAATCTCAGCGTCTCTGCGCTCTCCGCGGGAGACTTTCGACTTTCGACTTTTGACTTTCTGACTGTCCACTGCCCACTGCCGACTGCCGACTGATTAAGTTTACATAAAATCATTGTGTATCCCAAAAGCCTGTCATAAATTTTATTCCTAAACATAAAGAGACGAGGCAAAACGTGGCATCAACAGCAGATTTCAGAAACGGGATGGTCATTGTATACAATGGCGCCCTGTGTAAAATTGTAGAGTTTCAACACAGCAAAATGGGTCGCGGCGGCGCCGTGGTCCGGACTAAACTGAAAAATATCATTACGGGACAAGTCCTGGAAAACACCTTCCGCTCCGGCGAAAAAGTGGAAGAGGCCCGTGTGGAAGCCCGGGAAATGGAGTACCTGTATAACGACGGGACCTTCTATTATGTGATGGATCACGAAACCTTTGAACAAATCCCTCTTTCGGCCGATATGCTGGGAGATGATGTGTACTATATGAAGGAAAACGCCTTTGTGAAGGTCCTCATGTATCAGAACAAACCCATCGGCATTGAACTCCCAACGGCTGTTGTTCTGAAGGTCACGGCCACAGAACCGGGTGTCCGGGGAAATACGGCCACCAACGTGACCAAACCGGCCACCTGCGAAACAGGACTGGAAGTCCAGGTCCCGATTTTTATCAACGAAGGGGATTTGATTAAGGTGGATACCCGGAACGGTTCTTATCTGGGACGGGAAAACAATTAATTAAAAATGAGGGGGTGTCATGAATGAAAGCTGGATTCGCCGGATGGTCAGTCTGGTGGAAGAAAGTGATATAGAAGAACTGGAATTTTCCGGTTTTTTCCGAAAGATCCGCATCAGTAAACACATATCTCCGGTAGGCGGCTCTGTCGTCTATTCTCCAGCACCTGTTTCGACAGCCCATGCATCTCAAAACCCGCCGAAAGAGAGTCCCGAAACCTCAAAATCCGCTCCTCAAAAAGTACCGGCGGAAGATCCTGCCGTTGTGACGAGTCCCATGGTGGGGACCTTTTACCGGGCACCGTCTCCGGAAGATAAATCTTTCGTGGAAATTGGGGACACCGTGGAAATCGGCCAGACACTCTGTATTATTGAAGCCATGAAAATCATGAATGAAATTCAGGCGGAACGGGCGGGGACGGTGAAAGAGATTTTTGCGGAAAATGCCTCACCCGTAGAATATGGAACACCTTTATTCCGGATTGAATAATGGCCCTGAAGAAAATTTTAATCGCCAACCGCGGCGAAATCGCCCTGAGAATTATTCGTGCCTGTCACGAACTGGATATTCCCACGGTGGCAGTTTATTCCAAAGCCGATAGATTATCTCTCCACGTGCGGTTTTCCGACGAGGCGATTTGCATCGGTGAGGCGAATCCCCGGGAGAGTTATCTGAATGTGACCCGGATTATGGCGGCGGCGGAACTGACCAATGCCGATGCCATTCATCCGGGCTACGGTTTCCTGGCGGAAAATGCGGCATTTGCCGAACTCTGCGGCGATCATCACCTGGCTTTTATCGGTCCGACACCTGCCGTGATCCGTGAAATGGGAGATAAGTCCCGTGCGCGGGAAATCATGAAGAAAGCCGGTGTGCCTATCATCCCCGGCAGCGATGGTGTGGTTAAGGATCCGGAAACGGCGGAAAAAATTGCCGGTGAACTGGGATATCCCGTCATCCTGAAAGCCGTTGCCGGCGGCGGCGGAAAAGGGATGCGCATCGTTCACGAACCGAAAAATATTCAAAACGCCTTTAATACGGCCCGGAATGAAGCGGAAAGTTCATTCGGCAATGGGGACCTGTACATCGAACGGTTTATCCGAAAACCCCGGCACATCGAAATCCAGATTCTGGGAGATATGCATGGCAATGTATACGCCCTGGGAGAACGGGAATGCTCCATCCAGCGCCGGCATCAGAAACTCATCGAGGAATCTCCCTCCACGGCCGTGGATCCGGAATTGCGCCGCCGGATGCAGGAAACCGCTGTCCGGGCAGCTAAAGCAGTCAATTATACCGGCGCAGGGACTATTGAATTCCTCCTGGATGACAAGAAAAATTTTTACTTCATGGAGATGAATACCCGTATCCAGGTGGAACACGCCATTACGGAAATGGTGATGGGAATGGATCTGGTAAAGAAGCAAATCCAGATCGCCGACGGGTATATTTTGCCGGAACGGCTGAAAGATTACAAAATCCGGGGACACGCCCTGGAATGCCGCGTTAACGCGGAAGATCCGGCGAATGGGTTTAAACCCTCTCCGGGAACCATCGAAGCGCTTCACATCCCTGGAGGATCGGGTGTCCGGGTGGATACTCACCTCTACAGCGGATATACCATCCCCGTGAATTACGATTCTCTCCTGGCAAAAATCATCGTCCAGGGTTCCAGCCGTGAATCGGCAATCCACCGCATGGTCCGGGTCCTGGAAGAAACGGTTATCGAAGGGATTAAAACCACTATCCCCTTTCACAGACAGGTTCTTTACCACCCCGATTTTGTAAACGGAACCTTTGATACGGATTTCTTAGAACATTTTCATTTTAACCCTAATAAAGAATAGGAGCACACCATGAATTTCCCCAAAAACTTAAAGTATTCCGACGATCACGAATGGGTCCGCGTGGAAGGTGACGAAGCGGTTGTCGGAATTACGGACTTCGCCCAGAGCGAACTGGGTGATGTGGTTTACCTGGAACTTCCCTCTGTCGGTGATGAGGTCAGCAAGGGTGATGCTTTCGGTACCATCGAAGCAGTTAAAACCGTCTCCGATATGCTGGCACCTGTCTCCGGTGAAGTCATTGCCGTGAATGAAGACCTGAATGATTCTCCGGAAAATGTGAACAAAGAGCCCTATGAAAGCTGGCTGGTTAAAATTAAAATGTCCGATCCTTCCGAAGCGGAAGACCTGATGGACGCGGAAGCCTACGAAGAATTCATCGGCTGAGCCTCCCTTCAAGCGGACAAGCGAACACCATTCTCTTATGAGGAGAAACCATGGTTTATATCCCAAATTCTGAGAAAGATTTTCAGGAGATGCTTGAAACCATCGGGGTCAAGGATTTTGAGGATCTTTTACAATCCATCCCCGATGTTTTAAAATCGGACCGGATACTGAATCTGCCGCCGCCCCTTACGGAAATGGAGCTGGAGGCGGAAATTGCCGAAATCGCCGAAAGGAACCGGGCATCTGACCGGCTGATTAACTTTATGGGCGGGGGAGCCTATGATCACTTCATCCCAAAGGTGGTGGATTATATCCTTTCCCGTCCGGAATTTAAAACAGCCTATACCCCTTATCAGCCGGAAGTCAGCCAGGGTACCCTCCAGGCCATGTATGAATACCAGTCCATGATCTGCGAACTGACAGGCATGGGCGTTTCCAACGCCTCTCTTTATGACGGAGCCAGCGGTCTGGCGGAAGCAGCCATGATGGCCCGGAATATCACCGGGAAAAACCGGATTCTGATCGCCGAAACGGTCCATCCTCTCTACCTGCAGGTTTTGAAAACCTACGCCGGTTCCCTGGGACTGGATATTGACATTCTCCCCGCCAGGAATTATGTCATCGATCCCATCGTGCTGGATGAAAAACTGACATCCGATACGGCGGCCGTGATTCTTCAGAGTCCGAATTTTTTCGGTTATGCGGAAAACGCCCCGGTAGCGGCGGAAAAAGCCCACAAAGCAGGCACTCTGTTCATCCAGGGTTTTGATCCCATTTCACTGGCTATTCTCAAAGCGCCGGGAGATTACGGAACGGACATTGTTTTCGGCGAAGGACAGTCACTGGGAAACCATTTGAACTTTGGCGGACCGTATCTGGGACTTTTTGCGGCGGACCGCAAATATGTGCGGAAAATGCCGGGACGGATAATCGGTGCCACGGAAGATACACAAGGCCGCCGGGGATTCGTCCTGACGCTCCAGACCCGTGAACAGCACATCCGCCGGGAAAAAGCCACCAGCAATATCTGTACAAATCAGGGACTCAATGCCCTGGCGGCAACGGTCTATCTGGCTCTGTTGGGAAAATGCGGTTTGCGGCAGGTCGCCGAACTGAGCACCCAAAAAGCCCACTATCTGCACGAAAAAATCACCGCTTTGAAGGGTTTTGATAAGGTTTCGGACGAACCGTTCTTCAAAGAATTTACCGTTTACACCCGTATTCCCGCGGCAGAAGTGGTCCGGCAGGCAGAACAGGCGGGCTTTCTGGCGGGAGTCCATGTGGGACAATTTTATCCTGACAGGATGCATGAACTGATTCTGGCGGTAACGGAAAAACGGACCAAAGAACAGATGGATAAACTGATCAATTTTCTGGGAAGCTTATGACGGTTTACGAACATTTACTCAAAGCCCGGGAAACATATCAGGCGGGATACATGGTTCTGATTGATCCCGATGCGCGGCCTTTGAAAGAAACGGCGGAATTTGCACGGGTGATCAGCCGCGCCGGTGCCGATGCCATCCTCTATGGCGGCAGCCTGATAACCGATGAGGGATTTACGGATAAACTCATCGCGCTCCGTGAAGCGTCCGATATTCCCGTGATTCTCTTTCCCGGTTCTATCGGACAGATAACATCTCATGTGGATGCCATTTTGTACATCAGTGTCATCAGCGGCCGGAATCCCAATTTGCTTATCGGCGAACATGTTACCTCCGCTATTCAAATCAAGCGTTCCGGCGTGGAAACCATCCCCACGGGGTATATGCTGGTGGAATCGGGAAAGGTGACAACCGCGGAATTCATCAGCGGAACCCGTCCCCTGCCGGCCCATAAACCGGAACTGGCACTGGCCCACGCCCTTGCCGGGGAGATGCTGGGTTTTAAAATGCTCTACCTGGAAGCGGGAAGCGGCGCTGAACGGCCGGTCCCCAATGCCATGATCAGCACTATTAAAAAATACGTCCAAATACCCGTCATTACCGGCGGCGGAATCCGGACCCCTGAAACTGCCCGGGAAAAAGTCCTGGCCGGTGCCGATTTTATCGTCACCGGGAATGTTTTGGAAGATTCGGACAACACAGACCTGCTGGAAGCCTTTGTGAAAGCGGTCCATGGAGAATAATATGATGAGCAGCTCCTTCGATATAATCCGGGCCCATCTGAACGCCGGCGGAGATCTGAAACATCAGATGGCTGCCTCAGATGATCTGGTGCAGCGTATCTATGACGCCTCGGCCATCATGATCCGGGCATTAAAAAAAGGAAAGAAAATTCTCTGGTGCGGCAACGGAGGCTCGGCGGCCGATTCCCAGCACCTCTCTGCCGAACTAGTGGCACGGCTGAACATAAACCGTCCCGGACTGGCATCTCTGGCTCTGACAACCGATACATCTTTGATCACCGCCTGGAGCAATGATATAGGATTTGAATCCCTCTTCAGCCGCCAGGTGGAAGCCCTGGGAGATGCCGGCGATGTATTGATGGCGTTGTCCACCTCGGGGAAATCCCCTAATGTTCTACAGGCAGTGAAAAAAGCCCGGGAAAAACAAATCACAACTATTGCCCTCCTGGGACGGGACGGCGGCGTAATCCGGAATGAAGTCGACCTGGCCCTTGTAATCCCCTCAGAAAACACGCAACTGATTCAGGAAATCCATATCACGGTGGGACACCTGCTTTGCGAGCTGGTTGAAACAAAACTGTTTAAGACCTGACCCCGCCATGAACCGTCTGAAAGAAACCCTGACCGATTTTATCCATCATTTGAGGGTGGAACGCAATTTAGCCCCCAACACCATCGAATCCTACCAGATCGATCTGAACCGCTATCTGGCCTATCTGGACAGTCTGGGACTTCAGCATTCCGACGCCGTGGAGATTTCCCATGTCCTTGCGTTTATTCGGGAACTTCATAATGTTCCCCTGGCGCCCCGGAGTATCTCCCGGAACCTTTCCTCTATCCGCATGTTCCATAGGTTTATGATGAATGAAGGGTACGCGCAGAAAGACGTCACGGAAAACATCGATTTGCCCAAACTCCCGACACGGCTTCCAAATGTTCTGGAAATTCACGAAATAGAAGCCATCCTCAATGTGATCAACACAGAGACAGATCTGGGTAAACGGGACCGGGCCATGCTGGAACTGCTTTACGCCTGCGGACTGCGGATTTCGGAGCTACTGAATCTGCGATTGTCTAATGTTTATCTGAATCATGGCTGGTTGAGGATTTTCGGAAAGGGTTCAAAAGAAAGGGTAGTGCCTATGGGTGCGGAAGCCCGGGAATGGATGAAACACTACCTGACTTATGTGCGATACACCCTGGCGCAGAAATCCGTCGAGAGTGAAGATGTGGTTTTTCTCAATGCCCGTGGCAAACCCCTGAGCCGCATGGGCGTGTGGAAAATCATCCAGCAATATATCAAAGCGGCTAAAATCACCAAAAAAGTGAGTCCCCACACCTTCAGACACTCCTTCGCCACCCATCTGCTTGAAGGCGGCGCCGATCTGCGGGCCGTTCAGGAGATGCTGGGACATTCAGACATTTCAACCACCCAAATTTATACCCACCTGGACCGGGAATACCTGAAAGAGGTCCATAAAACCTTTCACCCCAGAGAACGGAGACACGATTGAATAATCAGATTTTAGATATCCTTGCCCTGGCCATTCCCATTCTAATCGCCCTTACCATTCATGAGGTATCCCATGGCTTTGTGGCCTGGAAACTGGGAGATCCCACGGCGAAAATGATGGGACGCCTGACTCTGAATCCCCTCGCCCACCTGGATCCCATCGGGACCCTCATGCTTTTTCTGGTACGCTTCGGCTGGGCAAAACCTGTCCCGGTGGACCCCCGCTACTTTAAAAATCCAAAACAGGACATGTTGTGGGTCGCACTGGCCGGCCCGGCATCAAATATGGTGCTGGCTTTCCTTTTCGGGATGCTGATCCGGATAGTGGGACTCCAGCCATCCGGCAGTTTTACCGGGGATTTCCTGAAAATGGTCCTCCTTTACGGACTCTATATCAACCTGGCACTGGCGATTTTTAATCTGCTTCCCATCCCGCCCCTGGACGGGGGACGCATCCTGCGGGGACTCCTTCCCTGGCGTTATGAACACATTGTGGATCGCCTGGAACAATACGGTCCCTTCTTTTTGATGGGACTCATTTTCCTGGGAATGCTTTCCGGTTTCAGTATTTTCGGGATTATTATTACACCTTTTGTGCGATTTTTCGGCGGATTATTTGCGGGAATTAATCTTTAAATTTGGAAGTTGGAAGTTGGCGGCACTTCGTGCTTTTTTGGAAGTTGGAAATTAGCGCCGCTTCGCGACTGTGCTTGCTTGGATGCGTAAGAAAGTGACGAGGGGGTGGTTGGCACGTCAATTGGCCCACTCAACCCAATTCAATCATTATTCATTCAATTCAGAATTTAAAATTCAGCATTCAATCGCGGCTCCGCAGCGCTCCCGGTGTGTTTGTGTGGATCAGCGGTCGTTGGGACTTGGGTACTGGTAACTGTCGACTGACGACTGTCGACTGACGACTGACAACTGTCCCCCTCTGCGGGAGGATAAATTCAGAACGTTATTGATATTTAAGTAAACTAAGAACGGCCGCTGCTGCCATGGCTGCATTCAGGGATTCGCAGTCGCTGAAAGGCGGCAGGGTGATAGGTAAAACATTGTCACCAGCCCATTGGGGGCTCACCCCCCGTGCTTCATTTCCAATAACAAGCAGGAAAGGTTTATCCGGTTTTTTTAAAGCCGGCAATGGCGTTCCTCCCCGAACAACACTGAGAAAAATCCGGTGGGAATTTGCGGTTTTTTTTAGAATTTCACCTGTCTCCATATCAAAAACCGGCAGATGAAAATGTGAGCCCATGGCGGAACGAATCACTTTAGGATTCACGGCCTCCACTGTCCCGGGCGTCGTAATCACCCCGGCCAGTCCAAACCAGTGGGCAATGCGAATGAGAGTCCCCAGGTTTCCCGGATCCTGGATTTCATCACAGACGAGGAGAGATCCTTCAGGCATTTCTACAGGAGGAGACGGCATGGCAATAACTGCAATCACACCTTGCGGACTCACTTCGGTACTGAGGCTTTTGATGACGCCGGGAGAAACATTGTACAGGGGGATATTTCGATTACGGGCTGTTTCCAGAAGCGTCTGAAATCCCGGTTTACTCGTCAGAAAGGACTGATAGAGGATTTCCTGCACGGGTGCTTTCATTTTCAGGGCTTCCTCCAGCAGCAGGACACCTTCCAGCAGATAAGCTCCATGGATAGCCCGATACTTTTTCTGCTGCAACGAACGAATCCGTTTTTGATGATCTCTTGAAAGTATTTCCATAAGGAGAATTTAAGAAGAGTCCGGGTTCATAACGACAAAAACTGCAAGGGGGAACTGTAAGGTCACGAAAGTGTATAAAATATTGAACGGGATGGGAAAAATCCCTATACTTCCATGCTTTTTGAAAAGGGGGTGTACAGGTTTCGACGGGATAGACCGGTTTATGCGATAGCGTGCCGAGGTGTTCAGGACTCCTCGTAAATCAACCTGAAAACAATCGTAATTGCAGACAATTACGCTTACGCTGCTTAAACAAATTTAAGTAGCCGTCCGCCCGGGTTTGTTCGCGGGCCCGGACCGGGCGCCGATAACGCGGACTCGTCTTCAGTTGTGTCCGGCTGCTGAAGATTAAACATTTCCGGACTGGCTGCCGGTGGTTTGTTTTTTGTCCTCCCGGCAGTAAGACTAAACAAAAAACTGCGCACGGAGAAATCGTGTAAGTCGCTATTTCGGACCCGGGTTCGATTCCCGGCACCTCCACTTTTGGACGTTGAGACGTTCAGACGTTCAGACGTTTAGACGTTGAGACGTTGAGACGTTGAAAAGTTTAGAGCTTGGGGCGGATTATAGGTTGAGATAATTTAATGTGTTTATATATGATGATCTTTATTCTTTTAGACCCGCCGGGATAATAAATCCGGTATCGGAAAAACCCTGCAAGCCTCCAACTGCCTTGAAGTTGTCGAGCTGATGCGCGGCCAGATGAGTGCGGATGGCGGGAGCTGCCTGTTCCTGCCATGAGCATGGTTGTGTTCAGGCACGAGGATCTTATGGAGTTCTCGAGGGAGTCTCTCGAGTTCACCTGCCTGCCAAAGCCTCGGCGCAGGCAGATCGCCCAGACAAAAAGGGGGAAGCAGTAATTGCGGATTTCGGGTTTGGGATTGCGGATTGAAAACGCCATTGAGCCTGATCCTCTGACGAAAATCCGCAATCCAGTGTCCC
>JAGGVO010000034.1 GCA_021157965.1 Candidatus Neomarinimicrobiota bacterium | reverse complement strand
TGTCCTCCCAAGTCCCCCATGAGTGTTAACCCGGCAACAAACACATGTTTTCCGTCCGGTGTCCCGTCCATGTCTTTCAAATCCACATCCGTCCCGCTTTCCACCCGGCGGAACCGGCTCCCGTCGTAGTGGACCAGTGTCCCGTTGTTTCCCGCAAACCATACGTTATCCGATGATGAGCCCCAGATGGAGTTTCCTGCACAGGCATTTACACCTACACCATTGGAAGAAAAACGATAGTATGTCCATTCGTTTCCATCCCAATGATACGGTGAACAGGCATTGCTTACCCATATATCATTATTTGAAAAAGCGAAAACACTATATAATATGTTCCCCACAGGACCTACGAGATCAAATTTCCATTGATTATTATTCCATATACCAATGTTATACCAACCAGAATCAGATCTTATTTCACCTACGACATATATATTGTTTTCATCCACGATGGCCACATCATTGAGATAAGACCCGGCATCACCCAGCGTTTCCGCGGTCCAGGTGAAATCATGGCCGGTGGTATCCAGCGTTGTGACAGCGATGGGATCGGAACGGTCTTTGTCCCGGCCCTCTTTCATATAGCTTATGTGATAGGTATAATCCGCCGCCGGCAGAAGTCCCGTATCCCGGATATAACCGCTTTGTCCGGTGAGTGTCTCCGTCACCACCAGACTGTCATCCCGGTAGAGTCCGCATGTCCAGGTCTCCGGCACCCCGGAGGCCGTCACCCGGAATGTGGCCTCCACGCAGACCACATCCACCGCTTCAAGCGCCAGTCCGTAATCCTCCGGTTCCGGGTTGAAACAGGCGGTGATGAGGAAGGGGAGAAGAAACAGCAACAATGCCGGATATCTGCTCCCTGATGTAAAATGTGTGAGATTAGGCATGAAAAACCCTGTTTATTTACTTAGTCCATCTTGTTTGAATCATAACGAACGAAAACCCTTTTACATTCAACAGAGAGAATCCGCTAAGAAGGAGTGATTAAGGGGGTGTTTCTGTATGATTTATTTATTATATCCATTGTATTTGTTATTATCAAGCAATACTTCCCTCTTCAGAGAAGTCCTCAGTCGCATTGCATCCCATCCTTACCATAAACTGGATGACCTGCTCCCTCAGAATATCATCCTTACTCAATAAAAAGCTTCAGGAAATATCTACGGTTTAGTACGATCAAACTCCTTGCTCTGACTGAATTCAATCGGAATGATCTTTATGAATGACAAAAAAGCCTTAATGCAATACGGGGCTCACCGAATGCTTACGTATATTGCACGATTAAAAGTCGGAAGTTCTATTAAGACACAAAAGATGGTGTTGATGAAATAGTCGAAAGTCAACAGGCAACAGTCGACAGGCAGTCGGCAGTCAATAGTTGATTGATTAGATTGACAGCCCCGGGCTTCAGTCCGGAAAACGTGAGAAGAGAAAAAAACCGGACTTTAGTCCGGGGAGAATGAAGCGGTAGCCGACAATCGTCAGTTCCCAAGCCCCAACGATCGCTAATCCACGCAAACCAATCAGCCGCAAAACAGTGCCAACTTCCGGTCACCAAGTAGGCCCTGCCTATGGCGGGGACGTATCGAGGGGCCAGCTTCCAGCTTCTAACTTCTTAAAAATGATTGATTTGAACGCTGCGGAGCCGCGATTGAACGCCAAGCGAAGCGCAGGGGGAGGAACACTGAGCACAGCGAAGTGCTTGAATCTTTGGCCCTTCTCTCCCCGTCATACCTTCTGCGCTCTCCCCGTGAGCAAATTAAACCCTAACCTCAGCGTCCCAGCGCTCCAGCGGGAGAAATTTTCCCTCCCACCTTGTCTTTCCCTCTCTCCCTTGTTTCTCCAATTTCCCTTCCATTTCTTCGTTTCTGAAAGCCAATTTGTAGCATTACAGACCCAATTTATACGGTTTGAAAGGCAAATTTCTTAATTTGCTTCTTTTTTTATCTCCCCACCTATCCGGGAATGTCGTAATTTTCATATGGAGGAAAAATGCCGAAGTTGAATCATCTTAAAAAGCCTGAATGGCTGAAAATCAAGGTTCCGGGCGGTGAAGGTTACCGGACCGTCAAACAGCTACTAAAAAATCATAAGCTTCACACGGTATGTGAAGAAGCTTTTTGTCCCAATATGGAAGAGTGTTGGGGACGACGGACAGCCACATTTATGATTCTGGGTGATACCTGTACACGGAATTGCCGCTTTTGCGGCGTTAAAAAAGGCATCCCCCTGCCTTCAGATCCTGATGAACCCCAACAACTGGCGGAAGCCGTGAAAGAACTGGGTTTGAAATACGTCGTTATTACATCGGTGGACCGGGATGATTTGTCTGACGGAGGGGCCGAAATCTGGGCTGAATCTGTACGAAAAGTCCGATCCCTGAATCCGGACTGTAAAATAGAAATACTGATTCCGGACTTTCAGGGAGATACACAGGCTTTAGACACCGTGCTGAGTGCAGGTCCGGATGTTGTGGGACACAATCTGGAGACTGTTCCTTCTCTTTACCCCATGGCACGGTCTAAAGGAAATTACCATTGGTCTTTGAATGTGTTGAAATATATTTCAGATAAAGGATTCTTAACGAAAACCGGCATTATGGTGGGACTTGGAGAACTCTTTGATGAAGTTGTTGATTTGATGAAGGATGCTCATCGTCATGGCGTGACACTGTTTACGCTGGGGCAGTATTTACAGCCAACATCGCGTCATCTGCCTGTCAAAGAATATATTACACCGGCTCAATTCAGAGAATATAAAAAAATTGGCCTGACTCTGGGATTTAACCATGTGGAATCAGGACCCTTGGTCCGTTCGTCCTACCACGCTGATGAACAGGTCATTTCTTAAAAAAAAGGGGACAATCATGAAAAAATATCTGGCACCCTCCCTCCTGTCTGCAGATTTTTTGCATCTTGAAGATCAGATCCGGTTAACGGAAGAAGCCGGTGCGGACATATTTCACCTGGATATTATGGATGGTCATTATGTTCCCAATCTGACTTTTGGCCCCCCACTGATCAAAAATATTCGGAAAATAACACAATTGCCTCTCGATGTTCATCTGATGATTACAAATCCTGAAGAAACGGTTGATATGTACATAAATGCCGGTGCAGACTGGATTTCTGTCCATCCTGAAACCGTTCGCCACCTTCATCGTCTGATTTCCCACATCAAAGAAAAAAAGGTGAAAGCCGGAGTTGTGTTAAATCCTGCCACACCTGTTAGCTGTCTGCAGGATATCCTTCCGGAGCTGGATTATGTACTGCTTATGTCCGTGAATCCGGGTTTTGGAGGACAGCGTTTTATTCCTGCTGTTATGAAAAAAGTGGATACATTTTTACATTTGCGGGAGCAACTGGGATGTCCTCATGTCAAACTTGAAATTGACGGAGGTATTCATCCCGGTAATATTGCTGAAATCTCCCGGGCAGGTGTGGAAATTTTTGTGGCAGGCAGCGCTATTTATCAATCGGAAAATATCACCGAAACCATACATCAAATGAAAAAATCCTTATGAAAAGTTATAAAAAAAACCTTCTTCCATTTCCGGAAATTCCGGAAGATCTTTCCTGGTTCTCAAACCGTTTTACCATAGATCCCATTCAGCGAATTCTTCGATCCAGAAACTCACAAGTCAAATATTATCTGTATAAAAATGTGTTTCAGATGGATCAAATGGCCATCCACCTGAAAGTTACCAAGCGGGAATTAAATGAAAATCGGAACCGGCTTAATATTTTAAAGTCATTGGAGCTTTTTGATCCGACCAGGGAGTTTAGCGATTACCCTCCTGAAAAACAAAAGGCCCTGCAACTGAATTATCTTACATCTCTCCTGAGTGAAGCCCGGGATTATAATTGTCATAAACGTATGATTGATATACAGAATGTGTTGATCCATATTCTCAAACATCAGAATAAAGACGGTTCCTTTCCCCTTCCCCTGCATCTGAATGCCCATTTGATTGAAACCCTGTTAAAATATGATTTTGAGGGAAACCGTTTTGTTGAACAAGCTATACGATGGCTGGTCCGGCAGCAGAATGAAGATGGCGGATGGGGAACGGCAGATGACGGTTCAGATATCTGGCTTACGTTGAAAGTCCTCAGTGCCTGCAGTTATCACTCCGTCATGCGGGAACGGAGAAAAATAAAACGGGGTGCTGATTTTATTTTAAATCGCTACCTATCGACGAACAAAGGCGGTATTCTGGAAGGTCTTCAGGCATGGGATCAGCTTTCCTACGGTTATGAAGGCATAAAAGCCTTCCGTGGCGGCACTCTGAAAGTACTGGAAGTGCTGGTCCGTCTGGAATATACAGCCGAGAACAAAACCATCCGAAAGATGTTAAACTGGCTGGAGGATCAGCAAAACGTTTACGGCCTTTGGTCTGCCCTGCCCCGACAGGCAAAAAATACTACTGACGACTGGGTTTCCTACAGGGTCATCCGGGTTTTGCAACTATACTATCTTTTGGCCGGAGGCCGGAAACCTATTCGGATGTTTAAAATTAAACCCGGAGGACGGACGTCTTCAAAAAAGCCCCGTTTTTTGACAGAAAATAACCTGAATGATGATGAATTATCAGAATCTTCAGATGAAAATACAAATAACAAGGAGACACTCAATGAGTCATAAAGAATTTGAGAATATTAAAGCAGATATAAGCCTGGCTGATGATTTTGATTCTCCCCGGGAAATTCCCCTCATGCCTTTACGAAATACCGTTCTTTATCCTCAACAGGTGATTCCCCTATACATCGGTCGTGAACGTTCGTTACGCCTTTTGGACGAAATTCTTCCTGAAACAAAACTGATTGCCGTTGTTGCTCAAAAAGATATCAGTACGGAAAATCCCAAAGAGGATGACCTGTACAGCTGGGGAACCCTGGCACAGGTTTTAAAAATATTTGATATGCCGGACAAGAGTAAAAGTGCGATTGTTCAGGGAATTGAACGGATACAGATTCTGCAGGTGACTCAGGAAACACCCTTTTATAAGGCGGTTGTCCGCCGTGTTCATGAAATCAGCTACGCAAACGACATTAAAAACCAGGCATTGGTCAGCAATCTTTACAACCAGTTTCAGACGCTTGTGGATAAAGCTCAATATTTGACAAATGAGCATCTGGATGTCGTAAAGGTTATCCGGGATCCCGGAAGGCTTGCCGATAAAATCGTTTCCATTTTAAATATCCAGGTGAGTGAAAAACAGTCAATTCTTGAAATCCCGGATGTTCAGAAAAGGCTCACATCCGCCACGATATTAGTGAACAAAGAAATTCAGCGGATGGAGGTTGGAGAAAAGATTCAGTCCCAGGTTCAGGATTCCATTAATAAGAATCAAAGGGAATATTTTCTTCGGGAACAACTAAAAGCCATTCGGAAAGAGCTGGGTGAAGATGATACGGGCATGGATACGAAAGAACTGGAAGAAAAAATCGAAAAATCCAATTTGCCTGAGGAAGCCCTGAAGGTTGCCCGAAAGGAATTAACCCGCCTTGAACGGATTTCTCCCCAGTCTCCGGAATATACTGTAAGCCGGACCTACCTGGAATGGCTTGTGGAACTCCCATGGTCAGTCTCGACTGATGATCAGGTTGATATTAATAAAGCAGAACAAATTCTGAATGATGATCACTACGGACTTGAAAAGATTAAGGAACGGATTCTTGAATATCTGGCTGTTCGGAAACTGAAACAGCTAAAAGACCCCAAAGCCGGTGTTAAAGGGCCCATTCTTTGTTTTATCGGTCCTCCCGGAGTTGGGAAAACGTCCGTGGGTATGTCCATTGCACGGGCTATGGGACGGAAATTTTACCGGATGTCTTTAGGTGGTGTGCGGGATGAAGCAGAAATTCGCGGGCATCGAAGGACCTACATCGGGGCACTGCCCGGAAGGATTATCCAGGGCATTAAAAAAGCCGGTTCCAACAATCCTGTTTTCATGCTGGATGAAATCGACAAACTGGGGGCAGATTTCAGAGGGGACCCGTCCAGCGCACTTCTGGAGGTCCTGGATCCGGAACAGAATTATTCCTTTTCCGATCACTATCTGGAAGTCCCCTTTGATTTGCGGCATGTGATGTTTATTGCCACAGCCAATTGGTATGACCCCATCCCGGATCCTTTAAAAGACCGGATGGAAATCCTGGAATTTCCGGGATACACAGAACCGGAAAAAATCCATATCGCCAAATCTTTTCTGATTCCCAAACAGGTCAAAGAACACGGATTGGAACAGGATGATATCGTCTTTACCAACGACGGGATCAGTACAATTATTGAAAATTTTACCCGGGAATCGGGAGTGAGAAACCTGGAACGTGAAATAGCTAATATCTGTCGGAAAGTTGCCCGTGAAAAGGTAGAAAAAGGGACACGCAAGCGGCGGATTACGTCATCTATGGTAGCCCGTTACCTTGGAAAGAAAAAATATTACAGTGAAGTGGCCGAGCGGATGGTGAAGCCGGGAATTGCCGTAGGACTTGCCTGGACGGCCGTTGGTGGTGACATTCTATTCATTGAAGCCACAAAAATGCCCGGAAGCGGTAAACTGATTCTGACGGGTAAGTTGGGTGATGTCATGCAGGAATCTGCCCAGGCCGCCATGAGCTTTATTCGCGCGAATGCGGAACGCTTCGGAATTGACCCCAATTTTAACAAAAATTATGATGTCCATGTCCATATACCCGCCGGAGCTATTCCCAAAGACGGGCCCTCTGCCGGTGTCACGTTAATGACGGCCATGGTGAGTGTATTGAGTAATCGGATGGTGAAAGATCGCTTTGCCATGACCGGTGAGATAACCCTGCGCGGACACATTCTCCCGGTGGGTGGAATCAAGGAAAAGGTGATCGCTGCAAACCGGGCAGGGATCCGCAATGTCATCCTCCCGGCTAAGAATAAAAAGGATATCGATGAAGATATTCCCACAGAAGTCAAAAAAGAGATGACGTTTCATTTCCTGGATGATATGCTCGATGTCCTGGATCTTGCCATGGAACCCAAAAAAGACGGGGAAAAAAAATAAAAGGTTATGTTTAAAAGACTCATTAAAACAGCAGCCCATTACTGGCCGCTCTCCCTTTCAGGACTCTTTTTCTCACTGCTTTATGCTATCAGTAATACAGCCTCACTCTGGGTTGTGGCTTCTCTGATCCAGACAATTTTCAAACCGGAGGAATCGGTTTCTCCCGATGCCATTCCGACGGACCCCGGACTCAACGAATATCTGAAAGGATTGACCAGCCGCCTGATTGTGGATATTGATCCAGTGACAGCCCTGACACGCCTGAGTATTTTAATTATCTCCATTTTCCTTCTGAAAAACTTCTTTCTCATTATCAAACGAATACTCTTCGGCCGGATGGAACTGAAGATCATTGTGGATACCCGGAATAAACTGTACAGCCACATTACCCGACAAACTATGTCCTACTATGATAATCACAAACAGGGTGATTTTATGTCCATCATCATGAATGATGTACTCATCTTTCGCCAAGCCATCAAAGTCATTTTTGATAAAACGTTAACCGAGCCGGCGAATATCATTATTACCATCAGCCTGCTTTTTATCATCAGCTGGAAATTTACTCTCTATGTTTTGATTATGTTTCCCATCTCCATTTTCATTTTTTGGATCGTGGGATCATCCATCCGCCGTAAAGGCCGCCGTACGCTGCGACAGATGAGTGTTATTACCTCTTTTCTGCAACAAATGCTGGGAGCATTCCGTCTGATTAAATCATACCACAAAGAATCGGATGAAATTCAAAATTTCAAAGACCGGAACCACAAGTTCTTCAAAATTCAGATGCGCCAACTTCGATTGACAGCCATTAATTCACCTCTTTCTGAAATGGTGGGTGTTATTACAGGTGCGATACTTTTTATGATTGGTGGCCAAATGGTGGTTACCGGGTCAGCCATGGATTCAGAGGATTTCCTCCGATATATCATTCTCCTTTTTTCAATTCTGAGTCCAATCAAAAGTTTAACATCTGTCAACGCCATCATACAAAATGGACTGGCAGCCGCAGAACGTATTTTTAATGTTTTGGAAACTCCCATTCAAAATCTGGAATCTCCCGATGCAGTTGAGAAAAACGACTTCAAAAAAGAAATTGAATTCAGAAATGTCTCCTTTGGTTATGAATCTCACAATGTATTAAAAAATATCAATTTGGTAATACCCAAGGGGAAATCTTATGCCATTGTAGGTGCCAGTGGCTCAGGGAAATCCACCCTGGCCGATTTATTGTGTCGGTTTTATTTGCCGAGAGAAGGCCAAATTCTCATAGACGGCACAGATATCCGGAATATCAAAGCGGAATCTCTGTATAAACTTATTGGAACTGTTTCGCAGGATGTCCAGATGCTGAATGAAACGATCCGGGACAATTTAACTTACGGATCCGACGGGACAGATGAGGACTCGATTGAACAGGCAGTTGAAATTGCCAATGCCGGGTTTATTCATGATCTTGAAAACGGATGGAACACCATTGCCGGAGATCAGGGAGTACGTTTATCAGGAGGACAAAAACAGCGGATTGCCATTGCCCGGGCCGTATTACGGAATCCGCCTATTCTAATTCTGGATGAAGCCACTTCTTCCCTGGATACTGAATCGGAACGCCTTGTCCAGAATTCCCTGAACCGCCTGATGAAAGGACGCACATCCCTTATCATTGCTCACCGCCTGTCCACTATTTTAGATGCAGATCAGATCGTCGTACTCAAGAATGGACAGATTGTTTGCCAGGGAACCCATCCCGAACTCTTACAATCCTGTCCGGACTACAAAAAACTGTACAAACAACAGATCCGGAATGATCTTGAAAAGGATTAAGCAGATTCTCATCCTTTTTGCTTTAACAGGATGTCTGATGTTGAATCCTTTGGAAGGCAGCGAGTATCTTTTTGATATATACTTTCGCGGAATCCCCGGAGGTAATGCAAGTTTAGTTGTTGATTATCAGGCAGATAGAGTATTTGCTTCATTTATAATACACTCATCAGGTTTTGTGGATACCTTTTACAAGGTCCGGGATACAACGACAATTATTGCTTCATACCCCGCTTTCCACACCCTTTATTATAATAAACGTATTCATGAAGGAAAATATCACAGCCGGCGTGAATTCGATGTACAACAGATCGAGACAGAAAAACTGAAGCATCCTGTTCGTGATGAATATACAACGATGATCATGTTGATGGATTCCCTCTATTTTTCCGTGGACTCGGTGACTGTGAGTCTTTGGAACCGGAAAGACAGTGTAGCCGTTCCGTTCCGGTTGTACAAGGGGAAAACAGATATTATTAACAGCCCTGCAGGAACCTACCCAACGCTGGTTTATAAGCCGGACAAACATTTTCGGGAGGTATTTGAAGACGAATCAAATCTTGTTATCTGGATAACGGAAACAATCCCGTCACTACCGGTCCAAATGCAAATAAGGCTTAAATATGGTCCTCTTTTATGTGTTTTAAAAAAGGTTATCCCGTGAATACGATCAATGCTCTTTTACGGGATTTTTCTGATATCCCCTACGAAAACCTTTCAAAAATACTCAGACTTTCTTTGGAAAGACATCAAAGGCCAAGGTCCCCGGAAACTCTTATATCCGAATTTCTTCAACACGGCCGGGGTGGAACCTGCTTTTCATTGAATTATGCTGTCATGAAATCTTTACGTCTGAACGGATACCCGGCCTGGCCTGTATCGGTGCATACCGGGAGGAATTCTTTTCCCCACTATGCCGTCATTTTCTCACTTAGGGATCAATCATATCTGGTTGATCCGGGATATTTGTTATACACCCCCTTATGTTTGAAAGACAAGGGTAGTGATTACGGAACAAACGGGGTTCTGGATTACGAATTATCTAAACAGAATGGGGAATATATTTTGTATTCTTTAGACTCGCGAAACCGTAAAAAGCGCTATACTTTTGCACCCGAACCGGTTAGTGACCGTCTTTTTATTCATCATTGGATCCGTTCATTCGATTACATTTCAGCCCTCGTTGCCTCCAGGATTGTAGACAACAGCATTTTATATATCAATGACGATTATGTCCGTTTTACCGATGCCCACAGCGTTCAGAAAAGCTACGATATTGACAAGGCAAATAGATATTTATCACAATATTTTGGATTTACACAAGAAGAAATTCTGGCGACAAGAAAAAAAATTACGACTCATCCCTCTCAACCCTAAACTCCTCAAGCATAACTTTTAACCTTTCCACCCGCCGGTCCGGTCGTCCGCCCCGACTCAGCCCATGGGATTCTTCCGGAAAAAGTACAAGTCTGACCGGTTTTTTATCGTGTTTCAGGCGAACGAAGAGCTGTTCTGCCTGTTCGACGGGGCAGCGGAGATCATTTTCGGAGTGGATAATGCAAAGGGGGGTTTCAATTTTATCTGCATAAGTTATGGGAGACCATTTCGCATAGAGTTCCGGGTTTTTCCAGGGGACATCGTGAAAATCGGCTTCCAAATCCCATCCCGTGTCGGATGTGCCGAAGAAAGATGACAGATCACAAATAGATCTTTGGGTCACTGCTGCTTTAAACCGATTCGTATGTGTAATGACCCAGTTGGTCATGTACCCTCCATAACTTCCTCCTGTAACAAAACATTGTTTCGGATCGACAAATCCCAGTTCAAGAATATAATCCACGGCGGCCATCAAATCATTCATGGCCGGTTCGGCCCATTTGCCGGTTATGGCATCGGCAAAAGTGTGGCCATATCCCTGGCTCCCCTGGGGATTGGTATACAATACAACAAATCCGGCTGCTGCAAAGACATGCATTTCATGAAACCAGGTATAGCCGTATTGTGCCCGAGGTCCGCCATGAATCTGCAATAACAGGGGATACTTATTCTTTGAACTGAATCCCGGTGGTTTTAAGAGCCAGCTTTGAATAACTGCATGATCTGATGGAATATAGTATTCTTCCGGAACATTGCAGGAAACGGAATTCATATAATCGTCATTCAGAAAAGTAATCCGTCGGAAATGTTTTTCACTATTCAGCTCTAATAGCCAGATTTCATCGGGTCTTTCCATTTGAGCGAGATGTACGGCGATTTTTTTTCCGTCACGGGACATGCTAAAAGACACAACACATTCAGGTCCGTCTAAAAGGGGTGTGATTTCTCCGGAAGGTACATTGCATTTCATCAAGGGATTGGCACCTTCTGAAGATACAGTAAACAAAAAGTCTTCGGGCGTTTGAAAAAGAGCCCTTTGTTTCACAAAGGAGGGCGTGATATCCCCCAGAGTAACCATATCCGTGGTCCTGTCCAAAGAAGCCGTAAGAGAATGGATTTCCCCGGTTTTCAGATTAAGTTGCTGTATTTCCGAATTGACGGCTCCCCAGCTGTGTCCGGGCTTAAAATGACCGGAAAAATAGAGGTGTTGACCTATGGAATCTGCCTGGACCCATCCCACGGGTCCGGCCGGCTTTTCGATTCTGACATGATGTTTTTCCTTTAGTGAATAAAAGAAAATGGAATCCTCGTCCATATGTCTGTCCGGATCTTCACGATCGTTTGTCACATAATATATGCCTGTCCCATCGTGACTCCAGACAAAGTCAGTCACATCCCGGGGAACATCGGTAATGGGAATTAGTCTTCCTCCCCTGCTTTTTACAATATATAGCTGAACAGCTCTTTTTTGGCGAAATCCTTCCCCATCAAGACGATAAAAGAGTCTGTCAATGTCCCGTTTCAGTGGTTTCTTTTTTCTGTCTTCTCCTGATACATCATATTTTTGAATGAGGACAGCCACCCATTTATCATCCGGTGAGAATGCAATATCTTGTATTTCACCGTCTTCCAGGCTGACCAATGGCATGGGTTCACCCAATCCGCCATAAAAGGATAACAATTCAGATTTATCTTTGGTGGAACGGATAAAAAGCAGTTGTTTTCCGTTCCGGTTCCAACGTGGTTTTGTATCATTTTGTTCACCCCGGGTGAATTGCACCACCGTGCCTCTCGCGGTATCCACGGAATACAGATTGGAATAGTATTTTTGATCTTTCTTATGAATCCACTTTTTGACAAAAACAACTTTTTTCCCATCCGGAGATATTTGCGGATCAGATGGAAACTGAAGATCATATATATCCTCAGGGCGAACAGTTTTTCCAAGTTTACTCATGGTATTATTCCTTCTTTAGAATTCCTGGTAATAAATGCGGGATGGCTTACCGGAGAAAAGATCAATACCATTTTCCACGCGAATCCACCCGTATTTTTCATAGTAATTGTCCGGATCCATGGTTATTGTGAAAACCAGTGATTCCGGCACATTGTGCTCCATGTTCAAGTAACAGGTTCCTGTATATATTTCCACATACTTCGTGAATGCAGTGGATTCCAACTTCAAACCCTTTTTTAACCTTTTTTACATTGATAATGTCAACCATCTATTTTTTTTCACCTATACTACTTTAAAAGAATCATTTTTTTGGATAAAACATGTTCCGGGGTACGTATCTGACAGATATAGACACCGGAACCTGCCGGAGAACCATCCTGACTAAAACCGTCCCAATTCAGTGTATGGACACCCCGGCTAAGTTCGGAAAACCGCCAGGAACAGACCTCACGGCCCCTCAGATCAAAGATCGTCAAATAAACGGGGGTTGTCATGGATAGGGTAAATTCTATTGTTGTAGAGGCGTTAAAGGGGTTTGGATAGTTTTTCAACCCAAAGTCATCCGGAAAAATTATGTGTTGATTCGTCAGACTTGTTGTACCTGCCTTGTTTTCATAATAACTGAATGTTCCTTCATAACATCCCAAAACCAGGTCCTGATCTCCGTCACCATCCATATCGATTAAAGCCGGCGACGTATTTTGTCCACCGGCAATTCCGGTAAAAAAAGTTGTATCTTCCTGCCACACACTGTCCTGAAAGGTAAAAAAATTCAATTCCCGCCACATATTTCCCGTCAGGACATCCAATCTGCCATTTCCGGTAAAATCTGCAACAGACGGAACACAGTTGGATCCCACATCAATACCGTTAAAATAGTCCGCAATTTCCACCCAGTCGGGATTATCCGGTGTCCCCTGATTCTCAAAATAAAACAGATTTCCCGCTTCATTTCCGGTAACCAGATCCAGATCGCCGTCACCGTCCATATCCACCAGTCGCGGTACAGACCAGCCGCCAAGAGAGATATGTGACAGGACATCGCTTTGGAGAATAAAGCCGCTTCCGGTATTTTTATGGAAATAGAGATTGCCGCTTAAATCACCTACGATGGCATCGGGCAGACTATCCTGATTGACGTCGCCGATTGTCACGGCAGCATAGATAGAATGCTTTAAGCCCGCAAAAGAACTGCTTTTCTCTTTCCATGCAGGAGAATAAGCGGTCCCGGTATTTTCATAATATTTGATATCACCCAGATTGCTTCCACTGAATAAATCCTGATCTCCGTCAAAATCATAGTCGTAAAAAACGGGGTTAGAGGCCCCTCCTACGTCTAAAGTACCGCCAAAAAGAGTTGTATTCCGTGTCCAGGCGGGTGTTTGTGCCGTACCTGTATTCCGAAAATAATTCAGAGGTCCCGATCCTGAACCATATACAAGGTCCAATTTGCCGTCTCCGTTTAAATCTGCAACCCCCGGTGAGTTAAAATACGTATCGCTCCCGATACCGTCAAAAGGGATAGCATCGGGATGCCAGACACCATTTGCAGCATCCCCTGTATTTCTATAATAGGCAAACCCGTGTCCGTCACGGCCTGTCAGGATATCCAAATTTCCATCGGTATCCATATCGCAAAAAACCGGATAAGCATAGAGTCCCACATCCCCGATAAAAAGGGTATTATTGTCTGAAAACCGGGCCACGGAATCATTCCCCGTGTTAAAATATATTTTTACCGAACCGTCTTCGCTGAATCCCAATACCAAATCCAAATCACCGTCGTTATCAACATCTCCCAAATCCGGTACAGGATAAGATCCGGCATTTATTCCGGAGAAATATCCTTCTTCTTTCACAAAAATGGGAAATTCAGGAACACCTGCATTTTTATAGAGATGCAGCCCGGTATATCCACCTGTAATAAAATCAGGTTTCCCATCTCCGTTTATATCGGCCATTACACCTGCTTCTGCGTCTAACGAAGATACAAGGGAAAAAATATCATCTGAACCGACCTGAAATTTCGGAGACGATGCCGTCCCAACATTCTCCAGGAAAAGAGGTTTATCACTCATATTCCCCAATATCATATCAAAATCCCCATCCTCATCCAAGTCGGCAAAACGGGGATGGGAAAACATCAGACTGGGTACGCCACTGGGATTGAAAATAGCATCATTCTGTTGCCATGGTTGTGCAATAAGCATAACATGCAAAAGCAGGATGAACGATAATGTTTTGAAGAAATGCTGCAAAGTTGTCCCTTTTTTGTTGTTGAAGACTGTAGAACCGTGTGTCCCTGGTGATGCCGGAAACCATGTGCGAAGTGGATGAAATTTTCAAAAGCAAGAAAACAATGATGAATTTTAGGACTTCAATTGATGCACCCAAGCAAACTCACAATTCAAAACTCTTACTCATTGCCCATCACTCAAAACACCCCGGCAATTCTTATTAATGCTTTTTCCAGTATTTTCCGTGGTGTGGGTACACACAAACGCTGAAAATACTCTGAACCGGCCCCAAACATCTTTCCGTCTTCAAGAAAGACATTGGCCCGGTTGTAAATCCGATTATGAATTTCCTCCGGTGACAGACCGGTTCCTGAAAAATCCAGCCATGCAATGTAAGTCCCTTCAGGACGGCGAAACCGTACATCCGGCAAATGTTTTTCTAAAAATGCTTCTAAAAAATCGAAGTTGCTGTCCAGGTATTCTTTCAGCTGTTCCAGCCACTCCTCCCCTTCATTGTAGGCAGCAATAAGTGCGGAAATGGCAAAAGGAGAAGGGCTTTGGATGCCCATCTCATTCATAAAGGCTTTCCGTAATTCAGGATTATCTATAATAATATTTGAACAATGGAGTCCGGCTGTATTGAAAGTTTTATTAATCGCCGTGCAAATAATGGCATTATCTGTATCTGTCACTTGTGCAAGGGGATAAAAGACAGCATTTTTCCGAATCAAATCCCCGTGAATTTCATCACTGACCAGTAAAACCCCGTTTTTTTGGCAAATGTCATCCATTTTCTGAAGTTCTTCAGGCGTCCAGATACGGCCAACAGGATTATGGGGACTGCACAGGATCATCATGGTTGTTGAGGGATCAGAAGCCAGGGTTTCCAACTGCTTAAAATTGATCCGATAATATCCCTTATCATTAATCAGTTCATTATTGGCGATAACCCGTCCGTTTTGCTCTACAGCCGATGTAAACGGCGCATAGACCGGACGTTGGATAATAACCTTATCTCCCGGACGGGTGAAAGCCCGGACGGCAACATGGAGGGCAAAAACGGTCCCGGGAGAATACACAACCGATTCGGGGTGTATTTGCCACCCATGCCGCCGTTTGAACCATCCCTGTAAAGCTTTGATATACCTGTCATCTGATAGATGGTAAGTATAGCCGAACATTTTTTGTTCCACTCTTGCATGCAGGGCAGCCAGAACCGGTTTGGGACATGTAAAATCCATATCCGCCAAAAAAAGAGGAATGGTTTCATCATCATACCGTTCTGTAAATCCAAGATTGATTAGCAATTTCCGGCTATCCCATTTCAGGGAGTTCGTACCGTGGCGGTCAATGATTTCATCAAAGTTATATTTCATGGCATTTCGACGTTTAACGGAATTTTACAGCTGATGGGCTGTATCCCTTATTATTTAATTTTAACTATGTTAGAAAATAATAACATAACTGACAAGTATCAAAAGCGTATATTGTATCAACCTCTCATGAGTTTACTCTTGCTTATCTTGATCGTAGATTATTTTATCGATGGTGAGTTTCAGCCATGTCCAGTCCCCATCCTCCAGTTTCCAGGTTGCATCCATTTCGACGGGAATTTTAACACCATCCATCACGGCATATTTCCGGACGGATATAATCCATTCATACCGCCTGGTATCTGATGTATTTTCCTTGTAACGCATGGCACTGAACCTGATAAAATCGCCCTTTTCATTAAAGTAAAATGTCCCGCTTCCTTCCGTTCCATTGTATCGCATTGTTGCTTTTGCCGAAAACTCATCGATGCTCTCCCAAGTGATATACGGACTCAGGGCTGCCGTAGGATACCAGACAATTTCTCCAAGATAGCGTTGAAGTGTCCCTTCATCAATCTTCTCTCCCGTCTCATGTACTACATTGATGAGGGAATTCATACGGATGCGCATTTCCCCTTTGCCATTTATAAATTTATCCCTGCCTTTAATTGAGATCAGAGGGTTCATCTTCATTCTCACAGTCCAGAGAAACGCAGGCGGATCCGTCGTAAAAAGCTGTTTTGCCTTTGCCGTATACCATTTTTTCTGATCCGGTTTCATTGTCATCTGTGCCGATTGACTGAGCCACCCCCGTCGGATTTCAGGTCTGCCCACAATTCCCGTGGTTTTCAGCCATTTTTTGACGGGTTCCGGCAAAGATTGAATGCGTTCTTCTGTAACAATTGGTGCTTCGCCTTCCTTAACGGAAGATAAGATCTCCGCTTTTTCCTGCTCTATCATCTTATGCATACTGCAGGACGCGAACAATAAAAGGAGGAATAAGGGATATTTCATGAAGAATCCTTTATAAATTTTGTGGTACGGCACATTTAAAACCGGAAACCTATAAAAAAGAGTGGCGGAAAATAGAAGAATGGATTCTCTTCAGCCCGTTCCTTAAAAGATTCAGGCTTCCCATCGGGATCCGAATAGAGTGCAAATCCAAAAGGCCACTGGACATTCAGAAAAAGGGGAATCTTTTTGACTTTAAAATCAAACGAATACCCCAGGCGGAATTCATTCCACAAATCAAAACCCACAGGATACGTTTTACTCTCTTCTTCAGAATAATAGCGATCCCACATAGGCATCAACTGGTAATCGATATGTAAATTTTTCCATAAATATCTGCGGTATCCTACAATGAATCCGGGAGCATCGGTATGCCCCACATCCTCATACTCAATGTTCATATAAGACGGAGCAATAATGAATTCACTTTCACGCGAGAACCGGTATGTGTAGTGGATTGCATAAATGCCCATTACCGGTGACAGGGGACAAAAATCAACTGCATGTTTATATTCAATAACGTCATCACTTTCCGATACTGTTTGACCGTATCCCGAGGATACAGCTGTTATCATGAGAAAAACAAGAACAAGAATCATACTCTTCATACGTATTTTCCCTTTTCTCCCTGTCTTTTATTCAACATCTTACATTCGTTTCCGAAAATTATGGGTTTAGATATGCAATTTCAAACAAAAGCTGTAGGGGTAATTCTTGAATTGCCCCCACGGTGGATATATCGGATTCATTGATGATAATAATACCGTGCACATGATTGGGCATGACGACGAATGCATCCACATCGATGCCTGGGTAATACACGGGGATTTCATCCCATACGGTTTGAATCATCCGTCCTACATCATTCAACATTATTTTTCCCATCAACAATTTCCCCAAACAAACATTCCCGGTTTTGGGTGCACATGGTTACAAAATACGCCCCGGCCTGTGAATAATCGTATCCCTTCAACCGGATGGAACGGCGGTGATGGTATTCGGGGTTGTTTTTTGTTGGTGTCATTCACCAAAATTATCGTCTGTTTTCCAATGTAACGGATTGTTGATGATGTAATGCCGAATACGGTTTAATTCATTTTCATTTCGGATAATGTGTTCGTAATAATTGCGTTGCCAAACGGATATTCCTGGTGTTTGACGTATTCTATTGATGGGTTTGGCAACATTCATTTTGAATCGTCCAATGATTTTCGGCAATAACATATTACGGCGTTGTTCACGTGAATGGGGCAATTCATGACGTAGGGGCAATTCATGCCGTAGGGGCAATTCATGAATTGCCCCTACGGTGGATATATCGGATTCATTGATGATAATAATACCATGCACATGATTCGGCATGACCACATATTCATCCAATTGTACATTTTGATAATGTTGCGGGATTTCCATCCAACATTGTTGGACAATTTGCCCGTATTCATTTAATCGCATTTTCCCATTCACAATTTCCCCAAATAAACATTCCCGGTTTTGGGTACACATGGTCACATAATACGCCCCGGCCTGTGAATAATCGTATCCCTTCAACCGGATGGAACGGCGGTGGTATTTTTCCCGATCGTATTTTCTCATGTCCGGCCCCTGATAAATTAACAGAAAACCCAATTCGCATACTATGATAATTTATACATACAAATACAAATTATCATTAAAAATATACATCATTAAATAGAGTGTTTGTGCAAAAAAAATATATTTTTAGCTTTTGACCCTCTAATAATAGTATACCGAATTTTTAGAACTTGTGCAAAAATAGTTCATACGAAATTTAATTATCACTTCATGAAATTCATTTTTAATTCATGATTAAGGGCTATTCAGGAATGTTTTTTAATAGCAGTGGCTTTATTACAGAAAGAATAATACGCTATCGATTTTACAAGGTTATATAAAACTGTCACCGATTTCCAACCTGATCAATAGTTTTTCGGATTGGATTAAATTAGGATAAAATTTTAAAAATTAACATTTCATCCATGTTGCTAAAAACACCATATCATAGTATTATATTTTTATCATACCCGTATTTATCCCGTTACTTCTATAAAAAATAGATACAAATATAACAAAGCCCCGGCCGTATCGACAGGGGCTTTATGTTTTGCCTGATTCTCATACGTGATTGATTGTCAGGACTTTACTTGTGTACCGAAGGCCGGACTTGAACCGGCACGGAGATAATCTCCGAGGGATTTTAAGTCCCTTGCGTCTGCCAATTCCGCCACTTCGGCAAACAAGAGGTGACGGCCGGATTCGAACCGGCGAATAAAGGTTTTGCAGACCTCCCCCTTAGCCACTTGGGTACGTCACCAACTTTTCAAAAGCTTGATAGCTTAACATTTCCTATCCTGAAAATCAATCTTTTATGAATTCTTTAAAAGCCATTTTTGACCTTTTGCAAAATCTATCTTTCTTTTTTTCTTCATGAAATGCTTCCATAAATTTGTCTGACTATCAGGAGATTCCATGGAAAAAAAACTCATACCTAAAATCATTCTTGAAGGCACCCGCCTGACATTCAAAACCGACATTGCCTTTCTTCTTAACGAACATCCTGAAATTGTCGGTCCAAGAAAATACAGATATCATAGTCCTCTTATTTCTGCCGAATGGTGCGCCTTTACCAATTTCCCCTGGGGACGCGGTCTTATTAATTTTTTACCCGAAGAGGCATCAAAAGCGATGGAAACCTATCAAACCTGGATCAGGCTTTTTGAACTTCAAAAGTATTACTCGTGGATCATCGACCGTTTTCACATATCTACACAGGTGTACCAGAAAATTCATCATGGAATTGACTATGATTTTAGCAACCTTGAAAAGCGACTGAATGCTTTGGGTTTTCACATGGTATTTCTTACCCGCTCTCCGGAATCTTTTGAATCAGCCAGAAAAGAACGGCTGACTGTTTCCGGTAATCCAAAACAATATGATGACCTCTCTGTTTTTCAAAAGGAACAGATGATTATGAAATCTTATATTGAAAGATCCATCCTTCCGGTGTTGACCCTGGATATTTCGGATAATGATAAAACCCGGGCGGTTGAATCTATCGCACAATGGCTAAAAGAAACCGGCGGCTTGTATAATCCTGAATAGCAAGGATACTTTTGTAACAAAAATGACAGAGATCTAATTTTTCAGAATAAATGTTATGTATTTTAATGTTTATCTGATCGATTTATTAATATTCGCTCTGAATACAGATATCTCTGATTAGTATATTGGCAATTTATTATAATCTTTCCCGAGAATGATTACCGTATTTGCTTTATCCCGTTCCTCTTTCAGCGGCTTAACGGTTTTGGCATTAACACCGATTAAATCAAGCCAGATATGGTCATCCGGATTATCGGACGTTGAAAAGATAACGGTTGAGGGATAATTGAAGTTATCCGCGTTCCTGCTGTCTACAACACGGATACCGTTGCGGGTGAGATAATCTTCCAACTTAGCGGCAATCCCTGGTACGCCGCACCCGTTTAGGATCAACACCCTGGGGACAAATATTTCAATAAGTTCCTGTGTTTGTGGGATATTTTCCGTTTGAGTCGTTTGGACTTCGTCCGGAACAACCGTCTGTGATGGCGTTTCTTCAACAGGCGCCATCTTATCCAGTTTTTCCTCTATCTGAGTTTGTATTTCCTCCTGATATGGGCGTCCCTGTGAACGATCATCCGACGGAGTGTCCAGAGATTCATAAATACCCGGTACACCTACAGGTTCCTCATTCCAGCGACTTTCCAAAAATCCGGTGATCCAGCGGTTGGCAATGAAAAAAGCAACCGCCAGCAGTGCAACAATACCAATAATTTTCCCGACTTTCGACGGAGCAGGCTCCATCGGTCCTTTCCTGCTCCTCTTCCCTTTTATATTCTCATCCTCTTGCTCAAGAAGATCTTCCAGGTTGTTGATACCGACTTTCAGTCCGGAAATCTGTTGCTGAAGAACGGTGAGAACTTTATGGGATGAGGCCTGGCGCTTGGTCAGTTCATCAATTTTGACCTCGAGGCCCCGGATTTTTTCCTCAATCTCACCATATCCATCCACATCCTGTGCATAAGGATCTTTATTTTTTAAATCTCGTTCCATTTCATTGAGTTTCTTCTTGATCTCAGAAAGTTCCTTTTGTTCAAAATTTTCCATTACTCACCTTTTCACTGCCTCTTTAGCCAGATGGTCCGCCCGTTCGTTCCACAGGTTCCCCGAATGACTTTTTACCTTGTTCCAGGTTATTTCCAGGGGAAGTTTTTGCACATATTCCCCATATTTCTGTGTCAGTTCTTTTTTTGCCCTCCAGGCTCCCGTCGCCCACTTTTCAATGCCTTCATAATCATAATGGATGGTACACCGGGATATATTATTTTTTATACACCACTGGAAAAATTTTACTGCCGCTGCCAATTCACCCCCCACCTGATGATGCTGATGATATTCAGGACGATTCACAACACCATTTATTTCCTTTAGCACCAGTCCTTTCTGAAGAATGACGAGTCCATAACCGACCTTCCCATTTATATAGCTTCCGTCAACAAAAGCATGAATATCCCCATTTTCCAGCTGATCTCCGTGATGAAATCCATGCCAGGCCATGAGGATTCTCTCTTTCTGTGCCGGATCCTGGCAGCGGACAATGGTAATTTTAGAGGATTTTCGTTTGGGACTGTACCACAGGGTGAAACGGAGGTTCATGGATTGCACATCTAAGGAGACGCAATAATCGCGAAAACTGTCCGGATCCAATTCCGCCCGAATGTTCAATTTATTTTTCAGATAACTTTGAAACTGACGGGCAACATGCTCCACTTCTTTCCGGTATTTTGTCATTTAACCCTTTCCATCCTTCAGAATACTCCGGTATATATCGTGTAATTTACTCTCTTCAAGCTCCCATGTAAACCGGTTTAAAAATGTTTCCCGGGCTGCTTTTTTCATGTCATTAAGTAACTCTCTGTCCGGAAAAGAAGATTGGATCAGGGTTGCAATTCCTTCGGCTTTTTCATCCTGAAAAATGAGTGCTGCCGGATTTTTCCAAAAGAGATGACGAATATTATAGAGGTCTGAAGAGACAAATGGGAGTCCGCAAGCCAGATATTCAAAGATTTTATTCGGCAGGCTGATGTTAAAAGGCGATATATCCGGTAATACCGACCATCCAATATGGGCTTCCTGCAGACAGGAAGGAATGTCCTGGTGGGGGATCTGTCCAAGATGCAGCATCTGTCCCCGGCTGTTGCGACAGCAATCCACCCAGTTTTCCACATCGCTTTTTTCTCCTTTTCCCAGTGTGACACCTACACAGGAGTAACCCCTTTTATTTAAAGCAGCTACCGTGTCGGCAAATAAAAAGAGATTCCTGTGGCGGGAAATATCCCCTGCATAGATGAGGACGATCCGGTTCCGGGCTAAATCCCGAATCTTCAGCGCTGTCTCTCCCCCCCCTGTCTGCCTGTTTTCAAACAGCTCCCTCCGTGGATAATTCCGGATTTCCGTCACCTGCTTGTTCCAGCGGGAAAACCGAGAAGTTAATTGCGGCACCACAGTGATGATATGACTGGCTTTACGGCTCAGGTGTTTTTCACGGAATGCCAGAGTGGTTCTGTGAATCTGCTTCTTCACCCATGATCCCGGCAAATAACATTTCACCAGAAGGGGAAAATGCTCATGAACATCATATATGAGAGGAATTTCAAGGTCATGAGCATATCGAAGCGCCTCTTTGAGAATAAACAAATCGTGGACATGCACCATTGCCGGTTTGAACTTCCGGGCTTCATTCATAATCGCCCGGATATTTGCCTTGTATCCCCCATCTTTCACGCCGATGGTTAATATATCCTGCAGAGTTTCCCGTTTGGCTGTACCAGATACACCGATGATGATTAAAGAATATGCTTTCTTCAAACTCAGACATTCCCGGTATAAAATCCGGTCATCATCCGGTGAATGGGTACATGAAATATGGAGAACCAAATCTGTGCTATTCACGTGTCAGTACCCTCCTGATTTGATTAAAGTCACCGATTTTAAAGAAGAAAAGTGAACCGGTGTACACAAGAAAGAGTCCGGCTTTTTCCGGAAGTGCCGTCAGATTTCCCAGATAATATGCCAACAGCACAATGATCAGCAATCCATAGGTTATGAATACTTTTTTCCAGTTATAGGGTATAGGATACCAGCGACGCACAACGAAATAGGTCAGCCCTGCCATCCACAAGTAAGATAAAAATGTTGCCCAGGCAGCACCGGTCATTCCAAAGAACTGTATAAGATAATAATTCAGAATAACATTCATTAAAGCGGCAGAACCGCTGATCAATGGAATCACACCGGTTTTTTCGGAAAAATAGATTGAAGGTAAAAAATTTATATACATTCCCAGAAAAATATAGGCTCCCAGAATGATAGGGACAATATGTTCAGATTGCCAATAATTTTGTCCAAAAATCGTGATTCCGAAAACCTTCAGTGTAATAAAATCATGGATAAAGAGGGTTACGCCCAGAAAAACGAGTGCCATCATCACATTGAAAACGGTGAAAATCCGCCCAAAGGTTTCCGGTGCCTGAGGATCATCTGCTTTATTAAGAAAAAAAGGCTGCCAGGCAAATTTATATCCCATCACTACAATGAGCATGAAAATACCTAATTTATAGCCTGCCGAATAGAGTCCCACCGTTTCATAATCCATCATAATTCGGAGCATATACCGGTCGATGAGTTCCAAAACCATGGAGGCTATACCGCCCGGTACAAAAGGCAGACCAAAGCGAAGCATTTTACGAAAGAGACGGGTATTAAAGACTGCCTTTAAATTCTTTTTCAGGACCGGTAAAAGCAGGATAAAACTCAATGTTGAAGCAGCAATATTCGCCCAGAAAATGCCTTCGAGTCCCATTCCTCTGAATCGTATGAGCCAAATATTCAAACTCATATTCAATACGACATTGGCCAGATTGATCAACGTAAATGAAACCGCTTTATCGTTCATTCTCAGGGTATGGAGTGGGATATTCACCAGGGTATCCATGAGGAGGATACCGGAAGACAGGCGAATTAGCTGCTCATACTGAGGGGAACCAAGAAATATCCGGCTTATCCACGTACTATTAAAAAAAAGGAAAAGAGAAAGTACAATCCCGGTGCACAGGAGAGATAAAAAGGCGGAAGTAAAGGCTTCTCCCCGGTCATAATCTCCTTTTTTGGTATAAAACCGGAGGAATGCGCTGTCCAGACCATAATGGTAGATAATATTCAAAAAAGCAATCCCGGAAAAAACGAGAGATGCCACTCCGTAAACCGAGGGGAGAAACAGGTGACTATAAAAGGGCAGAAGAAAAAAATTAAGCATACGGGTTACAATATAACCCGTCCCGTATATCAGGGTCTGACTTCCCAATTTTCGTATATCACCGGCCATTATTTCAAATCAAGGTAAAAGGTATCCCGGAAGATTCCGCCTGCTCCGAAAGACTCCTTAAAGCGGGCGAGTCCCAGGTTGGGTTCCATATTCACGGTAAAAATCCCGTAATCAAGATATGTAAATCCCCGGCGTATACTGTCCTCAATCACTTCCTTGAACAAGAGATTCACACCGCGGTATTCCTGATAGGCTTCATCATGGGAAATATAAAAAGCGAGTGTTACCCGCTCATTGGCATCAAACAGGACAATCCCGGCAATCATGGTTTCCTTTATAAAAGCTGCATACAGGCGGACACGGTCAGGATAGCGTTGTTTGATATCTTCCAGTTCTTTGAGTGTATGGGTAGGTTGGACATTATGCCGGATTTTCAGGTTCTTTTTGAGGATCTCATAAAATGATGCATAATCATCCGATTCACGGACCGTTACCCCTTTCTTCAGTGCTTTTCTAAAAGCGGTGCGTGTTGTCTGGCGAAATTTTGCAATATTTTTTTCGACAGAGTCCTCCAGGTACAATACAGAAGAAATATCCCGTTTCAGATATCGGAAGTGATTTCTGAATAAAGCAAATTCGGCATAATTGGACAGGCGTTTGTTATAAATAATGGGGGGTATGGTAATGATGACACGGCTGAAATTTGCCTGTTGAAGATAATGGATAAAGGATTCCGTGATTTTCAGGTGCAAATCCAGGGACATATCATGTGGCTGGACAAAACCACCATAACTGGAGCCCCGGTGCGAATGGAGAATTTTCATGCCGGCTTGTTCGTATTCCACAGCCGGAAGCAATGATACAGGTTTCTGGTCGTTCAGGAAAACCAGGGAGTGATCCGTAAAACGGTCTTTCGGATGATAATTCAGAAATGTGCGTTCATGAAAGAGAGTGCCATTATTGGAGTCAGCAACAAAAGAATCCCAAAAAGGGTGTTCGTCAGGATTAAAGCGTTCAACGGTAACGGCATATCTACCAGTCTTCATAAAATATACTTCCCCCCTTCTTTCGGTCATAGGGTTTAAAACTGCTTTCTCCCAGGAGTTCCACCATCTGAGTAATCATTTTCGGATGGCCGCAAAGAAAAACAGCTGTATTCACCGGAGTAATTTCAGAATGCCACAGATCATCAACTATACCTTCATTCCAAATATCCTGAACAAAACCGGTTCTGCCGTTCCAGGGGATTTTTTCACGATCCTGGTGACTTATGACGGGTACATAGGAAAAATTTTCACACAGGCGTTCCAAATGTTCCAGTTCGGCACGGAATCCCAAATCTCCGGAATTCAGGGCTCCGTGAATTACCGCGATTTTTCGTTTGTTACAGGGTGCGTCTGAACGAATCATGCTCATGTAGGGAGCCAGACCGGTTCCAGTGGCGATAAAGAGTATATTTTTATCGTCATCTACCGTATCCAGTGTGAGCATTCCCCGGAGCTTGGGGAACATATAGAGTTTATCTCCTGTTTTCAGAGCAAAAAGTCGAGGTGTCAGTTCACCGGAATAAACCAGGCGAATATAGAATTCAATATATTGCTCTTGATCTGCACTGGAGGATGCTGAATAGGGTCTACGGATCCACGCATCGGGGTTATCATTTTCAGGTGGTTCGGCTTCGGGGATACAGGGGGCTTTACCGGGCAGGGCCAGTATGGTAAACTGGCCGGGCGTAAAAGGGGACAACTCCCACCCTACGGGAACAACCCGCAGAATCATCAGAGAAGGGGATATATTGATTTTCTGGTCGACAACGGCATTATATTCCGTTTTCATCCTTAAAACCTCATGAGGCCTTGATACATTTTAATATAATTTTGTGCTGCTTTTTCCCATGAAAAATCCATGGACATTCCGGATTTCTGAATGCAGACCCACTCTTCTTTATTCAAAAAGGTCTGATATGCTCTGTCCAGTGTTCTTAAAAATGCCTGACAATGGTAGGACTCAAAGAGAAAACCGGTTTGCAGACCAGAAGTGTCGATGATAGTGTCAGCCAATCCACCGGTCCTGTGGGCTAAAGGTGGTGTACCATATTTCAAAGAATATATCTGGCTTAACCCGCAGGGCTCAAATGTGGACGGCATGAGAAACAAATCCACACCGGCCTGGATTTTATGTGACAGTTCCTCGTTGAAGGAGGTATTCAGGTAAAGGCGATCGTAATCCTTCCTGGCCAGAGATTCCCACAGTTTCTGTAATTCTTTATCACCGCTGGCAAGAATAATCAGTTTCACAGGGCGCTTTTTTATCTCTTCCCAACACTCCAGTAAAAGTTTAAACCCCTTTTGTTCTGTCATCCGGGCCACCATGCCGCAAATCATGGTTTTATCATCTGCTTCCATTCCCACCCGTTTCAAAAGCCCTTCCCGGTTGACAGCTTTATCCTCAAGGGTTTCAACCGTGTAATTTTTATAAATCAGAGTATCGGTCTCAGGATTCCAGTAGCTGTAGTCAGCCCCGTTCAGGATACCTTTAAATTTATAGCTTACTGCCTGAAGGACATCAAAGAGTCCATACGAATACTCGGGATTTTCCAGTAGTTCCTTTGTGTATTTTGGGCTTACCGTATTAATCACATCCGAAAATTCCATCCCGGTTTTGACAAAATTCGTTTTCCCGTAAAACTCAAAGGGACTCAGTGCATAGAAAGCATTTTCGCTGATGCCGCCTTTAAACAGGACCGATGCGTCGTAAACGCCCTGAAACAGAAAATTATGGAGTGTCAGGACGCATTTTGAATAGCTGAAATAAGGTGACATTTTAAAATTGGTACGTATCAGGGCAGGGATCAGGGCCGTATGATAATCGTGGACATGAACAATATCGGGATAAAGTTCAAGGCTTTCGACGGAACAAATGACTGCCAGCTGAAAAAACATCCACATTTCCCCTTCATCTTCAAAGGGAACATTGTTGGGGTGGGAATAAATACCGTCCCGGTTGAAATATCGGGGACAGTTCACTAAATAGACTATTGTAGAGGGAGTATCTGGAAGAACGTATTTATAAAGAGTAAAAGGGATAACATCATTCCCAAGGTGAATCCGGAGATCCTGATCCTGTAAAACCTGTTCGGAGGGGAATTGCATTTTATCGATACGGCTGTAAAAAGGAAGGAAAAGACAAATTTCATTGTCATAGAGAGGTAAATGACGTAATAACCCCCCGACCACATCCGCCAAACCTCCGACTTTGATAAATGGAACGGCTTCTGCACTGGCCATTACAATTTTCAAGAGTCAGACCTCCTGATTGGTTTTTAAAGATTATTAACTGAAAAGGAAAATGAGAGTTTTTGTGTTTTACCCGGTTCAATGCGAACATTCCAGAGAGGCAGAATGGTGGTACTCTGAAATATTTTTTCTTTGCCGGATGGTTTCTGAAGCATGGAATAGACCGGGTAGGTCATAAGACGGATAGGGCTGTCAAAAATAAACCGGACTTCAATACCGATGGCCTTGTTTACAATTCTCAGAGACTGAATGCCGTTTTCGTCGAGAATATCTTCAAGACCTATATTCTGCAATTTTTTATTCACTTCAAGGAAACGGTCTTCCGGAGTTCCTACATTCAGTGCCAGATTGAATTCAGGACCGAAGAGGAAAGAATTATCGGCAAAACCAATATTTGAAATGTTATAATTGGTTTGAAAACCGTTTTCATTCATCTGAATACTTTTTTTCAGGCTGCAGCGTTGCCAGTTGATCCATCCTTTACGGGCAAAAATCACCGTATCGGAATCAGCATCCTTTCGCAAATCCACTGGTTCGTTCAGGAAATCGCTGGCTTCCTCGTAGGCATTGTTCATGAGTCCCCGGGGATTGATTTCAAAATCAAAATACCGCTCAACCAGTGAGTGCCGGGGATAGGTATCATAGACATCATGGTCATCGGTATGACAATCATACTCCTTATAGCGGGCAATTGTATTGCAAATGTTGTAATTCATGGGCCTGTAGTCAAATTCCACAAGTGCTCCGGCATATTTGGCACTGAAAACAGCGTTTAAATTTCGGGATGAAAGGGATACTTCTACAAATCCGTTACGGTCAATATCCGATTCCTCCCGAAGAAAAGAATTATTCTCCTGATTGTACAGCCGTTTATCAATTTCTTTCTCCGCCCGGATCAAATAGGTCCACAAAGCAGTCCGCAAATGAGGCAGATATATTCCTCCTGAAATATTGTACCAATACCCGTTATTGCACATACTTTTCCACAAGTCTTCACGAATCTTGCGAAGACAGTCATTCCGTTTATACTTAGTGGACAGCAGATAGTATTTACGGCTCACCTGCTGCATGCGCTTCTGAAGCCAGTTGGATTCGGGATATTTTGTCAGGGAATTCCGCCAGACACCACCCTTTACAAAAGGACGGGCCAGATTATCAATCTTAATTTCCTCAAGGGTTTTCAGGACCTTTTCAAAGTCCTTACGGACCTGACAATTCAAGGACTGCCGTCCCAGGTCAAAATAACTGCAGGAGGGTAAATAAATGAGTCCCCTGGGTGGAAAGGATTTCCAGTACTCTTTCACGGTCTTTGTCGTGATGAACGGTGTTTCTTCCAGCAAAGTCATCAAACAATCCAGCCAGCCCTTTTCATAAACCCGCTCATAAGATCCGGCATGGAGTCCCAATTTTTCTCCGTCATCCATGACCGTTACGACATCCTGGGAATTGTCCGTCAGCAGGGATTTCAGATAATCAATAACGTCTTCCGGTTCGGCCCAGGGGATCATGGAACGAAGTTGATAGGAAATGGGAAATATTCCCAGGGTATGACCATCCTCTTCCGTATTGTAGTACCCTTTCAGTGGTTTTTCATATATGCCGGTAGACATAAAATTGAATTCATCAATAAAAGTATAATTCAGTCCCGATTGTTCGATACACCCGGCCAAATGGGGTTCCCAGACCCGTTCTGTCAGCCAGAGTCCGCGCGGTTCATACCCAAAATGGTTCCGGATGAACTGGTTTTGTTTGACAATCTGGCCGATACGGTCTTTTTCGGGAATTGCTGTTAAAACCGGTTCATAAAAACCACCTGAGATCAGTTCAACATTCCCTCTTCGGACCAGCTTTTTCATCATATTAATAAATTCCGGTTTTCGTTTCATCAACCATTCCAGCAAGGAACCGCTGTAATGGAGTGAAACGGCAACACGGGGATGTTTTTCCAGAACTTTTAAAAAGGGATAATAACTCTTTTCACAGGCTTCTTCAAAAACCGAATCGAAATTACCGACAGGCTGATGATTGTGTACGCCGAAAATGAACTGAATATTTTTTGTCATAGGATAAAACGGGGAGAGAGAGTTGTCTCTCTCCCCTGTTTATAAACGATTTATATTTTTGCCATTTTTTCAAGCAGGTCAACAACGCGGACGCTGTATCCCCATTCATTATCATACCAGGACAGGACTTTCACCATATTGCCAGCCATCATGGTTGATTTGGCATCAAAAATGGATGAGTGGGAATTTCCAATCACATCTACAGAAACAATGGGATCTTCCGTATATTCCAAAATGCCCTTCATGGAACCTTCTGAAGCCTTTTTCATTGCTGCGTTCACTTCTTCAATCGTGACTTCTTTTTTCAGTTCCACAGTTAAATCCACCAGAGAACCGTCCGGTGTAGGTACCCGAAGGGCCATACCATCCAGTTTCCCATCCAGATCGGGAATTACCTTGCCCACGGCTTTTGCCGCACCGGTTGTTGTGGGAATGATAGACATTGCGGCAGCTCTGCCCCGGCGAAGATCCTTATGGGGAAGATCCAGGATCTGCTGGTCATTTGTATAACTGTGGACCGTGGTCATTAATCCTTTAACGATTCCGAACTCATCATTCAGAACCTTGGCAACAGGTGCCAGACAGTTGGTTGTACAGGAAGCATTGGACACGATCTTATCATCGGGACGTAAAGAATCGTCATTCACACCCAAAACAACCATGTTGTCAATCTTATCTTTAGCCGGGACTGTAAGGATCACCTTCTTTGCACCGGCTTCAAGATGCTTGGCAATCAGATCTCTTTTGCGGAAAACACCAGTAGATTCAACGATATATTCCACACCCAGCTCTTTCCAGGGAAGATTGGCCGGATCTTTTTCAGCATAAATCTTAATCTCTTTTCCATTAACGACAATTGAATCCTCTTTGGCTTCAACAGTCCCCTGGAATTTCTTATGAACCGAATCATATTTCAGCAGATGAGCCAGTGTTTTGGCATCTGTCAAATCGTTAATACCCAGCACTTCAAAATCATCACGATTCAGCATTTCACGAAATACCAGTCTTCCGATTCGACCAAAACCATTGATACCTACTTTTACGCTCATGTATTCCTCCTTTATTTCTATATTCGAGCATCTTAATAATATACTTTTTTATCTCTTTTTCTGCTACCTTTTTATCCTGTCAGTCCTCCTTTTCTCCATATTCATTGACCACATTTTGAACATTTCCATAACTGAAGCCTTTTCGTGTGAGAATCCCCAAAACAGTTTCCCTTACATTGCCGGAATTCCGATTGAGTTTTTGCCTCTTTTTATGAAGGATTTCCCGTGCAATTTGTTCCCATTCTCCCGACGAAACAGTGTTTAGTTTGGCATCTGCAACTTGTCCCTCAACCCCTTTTTCCATCATCTTCTTTTTGATCATAAGGGGGCCATATTTCCGTTGGCGCATCAGTTCACTGAAATAGAGGGAAGCAAAACGTTCGTCATTCAGATAGCCGTTGGCAATCATTTGCTTCAGGATATCCTGAGCCAGAGAAGAAGAAAAGCCTTTCCGGATGAGTTTCGTTCTCAACTCATGGGAACTGTGTTCCCTGTAAGAGAGTAATTCAATGGCCTTTTCAAAGGCGGATTGACGTTCGGCTTCATTTTTCAGAGTTAAAAATCGGTCTTCCCCAATGTCCAATGCCGGTTGCAGGCCATATTTTGTTTTCAGTTCATCACTAACGGAGAGCGTTTTCCCGTTATCGAAGATAAGCAGCCATTCTTTCCGGCGTTTTTGGTATTTCAGAGATTGAAGAATCATGATTCCTTTTCAGGCGGAAGCGGTGGTGTCATCCCCAGTGCAGATTTCACTTCATCTGCAATGGTTTTAAGCACTTCCGGATGTTCTGTAAGATAGGCTTTGGCATTTTCCCTGCCCTGCCCGATGCGTTCATCCCCATAGCTGTACCAGGAACCGGATTTTGTTACGATATCCAAGGTTGCCGCCAGATCCAGCACATCACCCTCATAGGATATTCCTTTTCCGTACATGATATCAAATTCACAGCTTTTGAAGGGTGGTGCCACTTTATTTTTCACGATTTTAACCTTGGTCCGGTTACCCAGCACATCTTCACCGCTTTTTATGGAACCGATACGGCGGACATCTATACGGACACTTGTATAAAATTTCAAAGCCCGGCCGCCGGTGGTGGTTTCAGGATTTCCGAACATCACGCCAATCTTTTCCCGAATCTGGTTAATAAAAATAACCGCTATGTTTGATTTACTGACAGCACCTGTCAGTTTCCGCAGAGCCTGACTCATGAGCCGAGCCTGTAATCCCACGTGGCTATCCCCCATTTCTCCTTCAATTTCCGCCCGGGGAACCAGGGCTGCAACCGAATCCACCACAATAATATCCAGAGCATTACTCCTGACAAGAGTTTCCGTGATTTCCAGGGCCTGTTCTCCATTGTCGGGCTGGGATACCAGGAGATTATTGATGTTGATGCCCAGATTCTGGGCATAAGTAATATCCAATGCGTGTTCCGCATCAATAAAGGCAGCATATCCACCGTTTTTCTGTGCTTCAGCAATACACTGCAGAGCGAGTGTTGTCTTGCCGGATGATTCAGGTCCGAAAATTTCCGTGATTCTTCCACGGGGAATACCACCTACACCAATGGCTGCATCAAGGCTCAGTGAACCGGTGGATATGACAGATACAGGTATAATAACCCTGTCTTCTCCCATTTTCATAATGGATCCCTTCCCGAACTGCCGATCAATCTGGGAAATGGCCATTTCCAATGCTTTTTCTCTGTCTTGAGAACCCATTTTACCTTCCTTTCTCCATGTTTAAAGGAATTCGCATTCGTTCTATATACTCTGGACCTGCTGACGATAATTGACTTTCATACCAAACAATATCTTTTGCCTGTAAAATCATGTCTTTGCATTTTAGATGGATAAACCGTTCAATGCATTCCTCCGTTGCCTTACCCTTAACCCGTGCGAGGGTCACATGGGGCTTGAACCTCCTTTCTTCCCGGGCATATCCATACGCTTTGAAAAGCAAATTCAGCTGTAGAACTATCTGTCGCAACGGTAGGGGAATGTGTCGGTTACCTATCCATAAAATTCTTGGATGGTTCCCTCGTGGAAATACCCCTGTCGTGTTTAATATAAGGGAGAAAGACGGGATTTGTCCAATACTCTGATGAAGATTTTCTTCTGTTTTTTCCAATAAATCCACCGGCGTTTTTCCCAGGAATTTTAATGTTATATGATATTCATGAGACAGGGTGGGTTTTATACCGGGACAGGCTTCCAGAAAGCTGAAATCATCTGCCAGTCTCCGGGAAAGATCTTCACCGCAGGAAAGGGCAAAAAACGACCGGATTTGGGGAATCTCATTCATGGCAGCAACATCCTCAGAAGATTCAGGGCAGCCTGAGATGCAAAAAGTTTATTCAAGTGCCGCCCTTTATTAAAAATGAGCCTGTACGTTTCTTCTTTTTCCGGTGTCAAGGCACAGATCCATACGGTACCGACTGGCTTTTCCCGAGTCCCTCCTGCCGGTCCGGCAATACCGCTTACACTCACGGCGGTATCCGTACCCGATCTCTGACGGATACCACGGGCCATTTCAATCACCGTCTCTTTACTTACGGCACCAAATTCTTTCAACGTATCGGCAGAAACACCCAGAAGACGCATCTTGGCTTCATTACTGTATGTAACCAGCCCTTCAGTAAAAACCTGTGAAATCCCCGGAACTTCCGTTATACGGTGACTTATAAGGCCTCCGGTACATGATTCGGCGACAGAAAGGGTCCATCCCCGGGCTATCAGCTTTTCAGCGATTATTTCCGTGATATCCCTATCCCCCTCAGCATAAATGTAATCGCCTAACCGGGAGTATAAAAAATCTCTTAAACGGGATTCCACTGCCCCGGCCTCGTTTTCTTTCACCGTCATTTTTAAATTGACACCATAAACGGATGGATAATATCCTACTTTCACTGTGGGGAAATCTTGCAATCCTTCGTCAATCCTATCAACAATTTCCGATTCCATAATTCCGGTGGTTTTATAGATATAAACCCGGATTTTTTCGCCGGATATTTTTGTCAATTCGGAGCGTATCGATTCCCTGAAGATACTTTTCATCTCTTCAGGAACCCCCGGCATCAGATAAATGAGTTTACCTTTATCCTCAAAACACAAACCGGCAGCCGTCCCCATGGGATTTGGAAAAATTCTGGCATTGTCGGGAATCAGGGCCTGTTCCCGGTTACTTTCGGGAATGACCCGGTTTCTGTGCCGGAGTTTTTCCTGAATCTCCTGAAAAAGAGATTTCGAAAAGATTAGTTTTCCGCCAAAGTACTCTGTGACAGTTTTTTTTGTGATATCATCCCGGGTTGGTCCCAATCCCCCTGTTATGAGCACAATACCTGTTTCGTCAGAAAGGGTTTGAAGCACATGCAGGATTTCTTCCTTTTTATCGGAAATCGTATGTCTTCTCAAAACCGAAATATTCAGTGCAACCAATTCACCGGTCAGCCAGTGCGCATTGGTATCTAAGGTGGTACCGGCAAGAATTTCGTCACCAATTGTTATGATTTCAGCAATGGATTTCATGGTACAAAATAAAAATAAGCGGCATTCAGAATCCAGGCAGCCAATCCGGCCAGCAGGTCATCCAGCATAACGCCCCAGCCATCCGGTACTTTTTGAACACGGTTTATAACCCATGGTTTCCAGATATCAAAAATCCGGAACAGGACCATTCCACCAAAAACAGCGGAAAAACTTTTGGGGAGAAGAAAAACCGTGAGCATCATGCCCACCACTTCATCGATGACAATGAAGCCCGGATCTTCCCTTCCTGTTCCTTTTTCAATATGACGACTGGCTTTAACTCCTAAGAAAAAGAAAAACAAAATCATGAATATTTCCAGAACCGGCGCTGCTTCAAAAGGGTAGAGAAGTTTTATAAGCACAGCCGTGATAAAGGATGCCATGGTTCCCGGAAACCATGGGAAATATCCTATATAAAAAAAAGAACCCAGGATATACCAAAATAAGGACTTTTCAGGATTTTTTTGTAAAGACATGTTTATTCTCAAAGAGATATAAAATTCCACTGTACAATGTTATCATGGATGTAAGCAACATAAAAACCCATAGCAGGTGATGATCGATCAAGAGTCTGTCCAGAAAAGCATAGAACGTATCGAGAGCCTGTATATTTTTTACAGCAAGGAAAATCAGGATGAAATAGATCATAAACATCTGGATGCCGGTTTTGGTTTTGGCAAATTTACTGGTATGCATACTTTGTCCACGCCGGATCATCACACTGCGGAGAAGTGTGACAAAGATATCGCGGAAGAGAACAATGAAAATCATCCACCACGGGGCCAGGCCTTTGAGTCCGAAAGCTACAAACATGGTCATTACCAGAATCTTGTCGGCCAAAGGGTCAAGAAATTTCCCAAACTCGGTTGTTACATCATATTTCCGGGCATACCATCCATCTATGGCATCAGTAATAGATGCAATCAAAAATAGAATCATGGCATACAGGCTGTAATAGGGACCCGTACTGAGAATAAAATAAAGGCATGCCGGTGTAATGAGCACACGAAATACAGTGAGAATATTAGGAACAAATCGTTTACTGATCATGATGCCTTCCATTCATTTCAGACCTGCCTTCAAGGGCTTTGGTCAGGGTTGCTTCATCGGTAAATTCCAGATCACCGCCCACGGGAATTCCCCGGGCAAGGGATGTCATCCGGATATTCTGATGGCGGCTGATAATTTTTTGGAGGTAATAGGCCGTTGTATCACCCTCTACAGAAGGATTGACGGCCAGGATAATTTCTTCCACGTCATCCAGGCGTTCCACAAGTTGATCAATGGAGAGATCTTCAGGACCGATACCGTCCAGGGGACTGATTAATCCTCCCAGGACATGATATTTGCCATGAAAGGCAGCAGTTTTTTCTATGGAAATAACATCCAGGCTATCTTCTACAACACACAGAACAGATTTATCCCGTTTGGGATCCCGGCAGATAACACAGGGAGTTTCTTCTGTTATAAAATGACAAATGGGGCAATGGGTTATTTTATCTTTCAGGTCAATGAGTCCTTTAGCATACCGTACTATCTCTTCACGGGGCCGGTCCATCAAATAGAAACAGATGCGCTGAGCACTTTTCTTACCGATTCCCGGCAAAGCAGATAAAAGGTCCGTGAGTTCCTGTATCACTTTTGGAATGGATGTCATTACAGCCCGAATCCCGGTATTTTCCCTAATCCGCCCGTGAGTGACCCCAATCTCTCCTGTGCCAGTTCGTCTGCCTTTTTAAGACCCTGATTGACAGCAGCCATAATCAAATCTTCCAGCATTTCTATATCTTCAGTCGTAACTTCCGGGGCAATTTTTATGGATTTTACCGTTTTTTTTCCGGTCACCACAACGGTAACCATACCGCCACCGGCCGTGGCTTCCACGGTTTCATGTTCCAGTTCTTCTTTGGCCTGTTCCATTTGCTTCTGAAGTTTCTGGGCCTGTTTCATGATTTCCTGTAATCCGCCTTTTGGAAGCATCATCTCTCCTTTTGCACTTTATTGGACAATATCCCCTTCAAAAACATTTAAAACATTGTGGACACCTTTTTCCAGGGGTTTATCTTTTGTTTTATGTTCTGTCTTTTTATTTAAAGTGACGCGTAGTTTGATTTTTTCTTTGAAAAAACCATCCAATAGTTCTTGTATGTTCTCTTTGTTTCGTTCAATTTGCTGAAATGTGAATGATTCACCGCACTCAGCCTTGACAGAGTGTTCATCAATGGATGTCACCGTCACGGCCGACAGCAAGGATGATATTCTGGGACTCTCCTTTTTCACCTCTTTTAAAAACTTGTCCCAGCTTCCCTGATTCAGGTCCTGCAGGATTTTCCCTTCGCCCTTTTTTGTCGATTCAGGGTTTCGTGAGGCGGTTACAGGAACATGATTCCCCGAATGTTCAGATTGAGCCGAAGATGGACGGGTTCGGGGTTGCGGGCGTGCAACGGCTTGCCGGGGCAATTTTTCAAGAATCTTGTTCAAATCCACCAGATCATCCATGCGGGTCATTTTAAGCAGCAAGGACTCAATTAAAAGCCGGACATTTGAAGAGTTGCTTAATTGGGGAAGAAGGTTATGGATAAGCGAAAGCATTTGAATCAATTCATGTTCATTGCTTGTATCCGCCAGTTTTTTCATTACCTGTTTCATGGTATCCGTTGTTTCAATTTTTTCTGCTGACCCCGTCACTTTAACAATATACAGATCCCGTATAAAGGCAGAAAAGTTCCGGATGAACTCAGGCAAATCATGTCCACCGTTGGAAACATCCCGTATCTGGTCAAGTATGGCATTCACATCTTTATTCAGAACTGCTTTAGTAAGAGCGATAAAAACTTCATCGTGGACAATTCCCAAAAGATCCACAATTTTGTCATAGCTTATCTGGTTATCCGTTGAAAAAGCAACAGCCTGTTCCAGAATGCTCTGACTGTCCCGCATACTCCCGTCCCCCTTTTTCGTGATCAGGTGGAGGGACTCCTCATCGATGGTAATTTTCTCACTGTCACATATTTCTTTGAGCCTGTCAATAATATCTTCCGACGGAATCCGTCTGAATTCAAACCGCTGACAGCGACTTAAAATGGTGGGCGGCACTTTATTCAGTTCGGTTGTAGCAAAGATGAAAATGACATGTGGCGGCGGTTCTTCCAGTGTTTTCAGCAAAGCATTGAAGCCGTCTCTGGTAATCTGATGGAATTCATCAATGATATAAATCCTGAATTTTCCCCGTGTAGGAGGATATTTCACCATTTCCCGAATGGATTTAATATCTTCAATCCCCCGGTTTGATGCACCATCAATTTCCAGTACATCCATGGAACGACCATCTGTGATTTCCCGGCAATTTACACAATCATTGCAGGGATTATGTCCCTGGGGATTCTGACAATTCACCGCCTTGGCAAACAAACGGGCCGTGGATGTTTTTCCGGTCCCCCGTGGACCGCTGAAAATATATGCCTGTCCGATACGATTGCTTTTAATGGCATTAACCAGCGTCTCAGTAACATGGGTTTGACCGATGACTTCTTCAAATGTTTGTGGACGCCATTTCCGTGATATTACCTGGTAGCTCATTCAACCCTCATGAGGATAAAAAAGGACCCCAGGCTGACCGGCACATTGTTCTGATGCCTACCGCTGCTTCCTTCCGGACCTGACGGGATTCAGCATTTCCCAATTGCACGGGACCTGAGGCCTTAATCGTTTTTCGCACATCAGTTAATTTAATTGAAGTGGTTAATAAAGACAAATTAATTGTCCTTATGCCATATAATCTCAAAAGCATGTTTGCGGGGGATTTTTCTCAGGTAAGTCTGCCTGATCAACTCGACAAACAGCAGGAAAGTGACAGATGAAACGGTCGTTTTATAATATCTAACCGGCCCGGAATTCTCATGAAAAAGAAAATATCCCCCCAAGGCACCGAGCCCCAGAGCTCCCCCATAGATAAACTTGTCCAGAGATTGATTCCGGGTTCTGTACTCAACCCAATATCCTTTTTCAATCATGGGGTATGGAATCTTGTCATACCCGCTTTTACCTGATATGATCATCCCCTTCTCTTCGTGTGCAATTAATATACCTTTGACAAGTTTGTCATGGGATCTGTAGATTTTGACAGGATATCCCAGCGGAATTTTGCGGAAGTACCCAATTTGTTTTAACAGCAGATCGGTGCCGGTCAGTCTTTGAATATCTTTTTCTGTAGGACGTGGAGTCAGATCCACACGCCGTTTTAATGCTTCAAACTCCCCGGGACTTAATTTTTTCACTGTTTTCAGAAGCCGCCGAGAACCGGTATCCAGATACAGAATTTTCACTCCATAGCAAGAAGGATGCAAAAATAATATCTGAGCTGACCATAATTGTGGGATATCAGGAAAAATGCTATAATAGGCATTTTCCAGATAGCTGATTTCCGGTCCTACTTTATGACTCAATACAACAACATTGCCTCCCTGTGGCGTTTCGGCCGAAAGGGAGGCAATGATCAGGATAAGAAGGAAGAATTGCTTCAAAAAGTTCATTGAAACAGTATCAGAGTGTAATTCCTGTTTCAATAGTGGTGATTTTCAGAGATTCTTCTTTGGGTTGGATAACACCATCACCGTTTTTATCCCGGTAAGTTGTCATAAAATTCCAGATTATGGATACACCGGGACTCACTTCTGCGCCGACCCGGTATCCCCAAATCGTGTTTTCCGAAGGATCTTTGAACTTGAATGGATTTGGATCGTTATTGCGGATGTAATAGGCGGACAGTTCCGATAATTTAGGAACCAGTCCTTTCTGGATACCAGCCTGAGCATTAAAACTCCGGACTTCGTCCTGATCTTTCGACACCATGTGCATATAGGATGCCTGAGCGTAAGCCACGTTAAAGAGCTTTACACCGGCAGCACCATATATACCCTGGACCCCCGGAATGCTATCATTCAGAATCCGGTCGAATTTGGTCTTCGGAACAATGTTCCCCAGAGAATCTCTCTGCACATAAACCCGGTTGATGTCGTAATTTCTGTCAAAAAAGTTATAGCGGAAATTTTCCTGTGCCCAGCGGTATTCAACCCGTGCATCTATGATTTTGATGATATTGGCTGCCACGCCAAAAGGCGCTGCACCGAAAGCCATTTTATCCACCGTTCCTCCGGTATAACCCAGAATCGCTGCTTCGGAATAGACATTCAAGTTCAGGAATGACATATTCAAAACAGGTACCGTAACATCTGCACCTATGGAATATATTGTCGGGTGATCATCCATGAGTTTAGAAATCGTAGGAACTTCCATCAGGGTGCTTGTAGAATCAGGACCGTTTGTATATCCCAAAGATTTGAAATACTTATCCAGCGCATTGATTTCGGAAGGAGTCATATTCAGATTGGAATCATAATACCATCCTCCTGTTCCGGCAGGATCCACGTCCCTGTTGTCTGCCAGACCGTCACCATCCGTATCCCGGTAAGTTTCACTGTCATCGGGAAACATATCCATCAAATCGGAATACCCGTCATCATCCCGATCCCTGTCAAAAGCATTGTAAGGATTTACATCCGAAATAACACTTAATCCCACACTGACCGGCAGGATGAGTTTTGTGTTATAAGAAACCCTTCCTCCCAGCAAGCCGGGAATCAATGTTTCACCGCCCAGTTCATTCCAGTCTGCTATGAAGCCATTGAATCCGATTTTTCCGGTCCGGAATTTCAGGTAGGTTCCCAATCGTTTGACTTCAGGGTATTCCAACATGTTGGTGTAACCCGAAACAATGAGGCCGTTTGCCATGGTAACCTGGTCCAATCCACCGAGACGGACATAAAACGGATCCTCCATAAATCCCCAGCTGAGGAAATAAATCTTATCCAGGACATCGTCCATTGAGTTCCAGTTATCTTCCAGGATATTTCCTTCGCTGTCAATATAAAGAACCACATCCAAACCCACTCCAAGTTTTCCCAGTTGCAATGTGGGTCTTGCAGCGATCTGGTTGTAGAGTTTCCCATTGATGGTTACAGACCCCACTCCCAGACCAACGCCATAGTTTTTCCCTTCACCATCTTCAGGCTGTTTTTCCGGTTCTGCTTCTTCTTCTCCGGTTTCAACGGGCATTTCAGTTGTTTCCTCCATTTGAGGTGTCGTAATGGGTTGCGCAGGAGTAATGGTTGTTTCGGATCGATCCACAGGCTCTGTTTCCTCTTCAGGCTCTTTTTGAGGGGTATCTTCTTGCACAGGTTCTTCCATCATGGAATTAAATACCGATTCATCGGGAAGCTCTGAGGCTGAATAATTTCTGATCTGCATATCACCAACGGTTGTATTGATACATACCTGTCCCCGGGTGACGGTACCCGTCTGTCCTGACAGAGTGTTAAAAACCTCAACCGTACCCTCTGTTGTGAAAATCCTGTCCTCATTTTCCTGACAAACCACCCAGAACTTGGTCCCTTTTACTGATGCGACAGATACCGGAGTCTGGACCCTGAATTCCTTCAGGGCTCCGGGGGTTACTTCAAATAAACTTTCCCCTTTATCCATTTCCACCGTTCTGGAGGGTATCTCATCGTTGAGCGTGATTTGTGCATTCTCACGCAGCTTTAAAAGGGTTTTATCATCATTAAACATAATAACTGCAAAACCATCTGATGCCGTTTGAATTACATCCCCGTTCTCCAACTGTGTCCCGACTTCAACTGTCAGTAAATCAAAGCTGCCGGCAGGTAAAAGTTTTACATCACCTTTTGTCTTAATGACACTTGCAATGCCAGCCGACAACATGGACACCATCATGAACAGGAGCATTAATCCGTATATCAATCTTTTTCTCATCTATGACCTCCATTTTTAAGTTTTATTAAATATATGAATCCTGTATCAATTATCGTAGATAATTGTATAAAATCCTTGTTAACAGAGGTTTCATCATGACGATTATCACAAAAAGGTCCTGTTAAAAGAGAGCTTTATTCAGACTTTTCAAACATTTTATATAAGTTATGGCATGAAAACAGGAGATATTGTAATTGTGGGTGGCGGTCCGGCGGGGCTTATCGCCGCGGGAAAACTTGGTAAGGCAGGCCTGCCGGTTACATTGCTGGAAAAAATGGGAAAAACCGGCAATAAACTGCGTATAACAGGAAAAGGACGATGCAATGTGAGTAACAGCCGTCCTAAGGGAGAGTTTATCAAGGCCTTTGGAACACAGGGGAAATTTTTATATTCCGCTTTTTCGCGTTTTTTCACGGATGAGCTATTAGACTTTTTTCAGAATGAGCTGCATATCAGTTTGACAGAAGAACGGGGCGGACGGATTTTCCCTTCCTCCCAAAATGCCCATGAAATTGCGGATAAACTCACGGAATGGGCAATCAAACATCATGTAAATATCCTTTATCATCACGCGGCTGACTCTCTCATCATCAAAGATGGTATGATTCACGCCGTTTCATGCCGGACAACAAAAGGAGCACAACTTTACAATGCTTCGGCTGTACTTATTGCCACCGGCGGGGCCAGTTATCCTGCCACAGGATCAACGGGAGACGGGTTCAAACTGGCACTTCAGGCCGGTCATACCATCATCCCCCCTGCCCCGGCCCTGGTGCCTCTTGTCACCGAACAGGGAGATTTCTATGGACTTAAAGGACTCAGTATAAAAAATGCCCGGGTATCGGTATACACACAGGGGGAAAAAACTGCATCAATGTTCGGAGAATTTCTCTTTACACATTTCGGCCTGTCCGGTCCGGTGATTCTGACACTCAGCCGGGAAATTGTTTTGTCTCTTCGAAAAAACAAATGCATCTCTCTTGAAATAGATTTTAAACCGGCCCTGGATGAAAAAAGCCTGGACAGACGCCTGATCCGGGAATTTACAACACATGGAAATAAGAAACTCAAAAATGTCTTTCGATTCCTTCTGCCGGAAGCCCTGGGCCCCGTATGCCTTAGTCAGACAGGCTTATCCGGTGACATTCCATGCAATATGGTCCGCTCGGAGGACCGGAAAAAGATTCTCCATTGGATGAAGCATTTTACCTTGAAAATAAGTGGTTACAGATCCCTTGAAGAAGCCATCGTGACACAGGGAGGGGTCAATCTGAAAGAAGTGGAACCGGCAACACTCCGGTCAAAACTCATCCCGAACCTCTATTTTGCCGGTGAAGTACTGGATCTGGATGCCGATACCGGCGGCTATAACCTTCAGGCCGCATTTTCCACAGGCTGGTGTGCCGCTGAAGATATTATCCTGAGTTCAACTCAACCATGAACCCAATCCGGCAATATATCAACTAAAAAAATTACGTTGATCGAATAATCAGGGCTTTATCGACAGTTTATAGAGGGCATTTGTAACCGTTTCAGTGATGTAGAGAGATTTTTTATCCGGACTTATCACGCAATTTGTCACCCGTTTTCCCGGCAATTCCAAACTATCGGTGACAGTTTTAGTGACAATATCGATACTATACATTTTCCCGTTACCAAAATGAGCTACAAGGAGTGTTTTGTCATCATAAAATTCAATGCCATCCGGATCTCCACCGGGGAGCTTAACTAAAACTTCACGTTCTTCAGGATTTTTGAGGGACAAAACCGTTATCCGGTTCAGGGCTGATTCACACACATAGAGGTTTTCTCCTTCGGGGCCCACAGCAATCCCGTTTGGAAAAGCGAGTCCGCCTGTCAGCAATTTAATTTCTTCCGTTTCGGGATTCAGCATATAAATACAGCCGTCCCAAACGGTTTTTGAATAGGATTTCGGATCGGTAAAATATATCAACCCGTTATACAGAGTCATATCGTTCGGACGTGAAAAGCTTTCGCCGTCATTATTCAAAACCTTGAGAACCTTACCGGATGCATCAAATTTCAGGATTCGTCCCTGGTTAAATTCACAAACCCATAAATATCCGGGGGAAGTCCAACAGAGTCCATTGGGTTTGAAATCCTTGCCGGACAGATCGGCAAATGTATCCAGGCGTCCTTCTGCAGTCCACCGGCCGATCCACATACCATAGCAATTGGAAAAAAGCAAATCATCGCCGGCAAAAACCGGACCTTCGGGAAAATCGAGTCCTTCTGTTATTTTTACTAAATCCTCACTGAATTGAAAATCCTGTTTTGAACAGGCAGACAAAAGAAGCAGGAGAAACAGTACGGGGTAAAATTTACGAATCATCATCTACTTCCTCAAAACTCCCGTTTTCAAGGGATTCCAGATGTTCTAAATAATTGATATCCACCAGCACTTCCCGCGCTTTTGAGCCGGTAAAGGGTCCTACAATACCCTCCTGTTCCAATTCATCAATCAGTCGCGCCGCCCGGCTGTAACCCACGCGTAAACGGCGCTGAATCAGGGATATTGAGCCCTGTTGATGCATCACAACCAGTTTCAGAGCTTCTTCAAACAAGGGATCCCGTTCTGTCGAAAGTTCAAAATCACCACCCCCACCTTCTTCTTCTTCCTCCTTCACAGAAGGCAGGATAAAGTCATCCCCGGATCCTGGCTGTTCATTAATATGATCCATTACCCGTTCGATTTCCTCAAGGGTAATAAAGGCATTGTGAATACGGATGGGTTCTGAGCGCCCAGGAGAAAGAAAAAGCATATCCCCTTTGCCTAAAAGCTTTTCGGCACCTCCTGTATCGAGGATGGTTCGGCTGTCGATTTTTGTTGGGACCTGAAAACCGATACGGGCGGGAAAATTTGAACGAATCACGCCGGTAATCACATCCACGCTGGGGCGCTGAGTAGCGATTATAAGGTGAATCCCAACAGCACGGGCCATCTGGGCGAGCCGGGCTATCGGTTCTTCTATCTCTTTTCCTGCTGTCAGTATCAGATCTGCCAATTCATCGATCACAATCAGAAGATAAGGCAGATGTTCCCCTTCCACCAGGCCATCTGCCAGTTTCTTGTTGTATTCATCGATATTCCGGACCGTGGCATTTGCCAGTACGGTATAACGCCGTTCCATTTCCACCTCGGCACTCCGGAGAGCCAGGACGGCATTTTGAGGCCTTGTAATAACATGTTCCCCAATATCATCATTGGTGATGAGATGGTATTCTTTAAGAGCCTTATATACAGACAGTTCCAGCTTTTTGGGGTCAATCAGGATAAATTTAACTTCCGACGGCTTGGCACGATACAGAACAGACATAAGTAATGTATTGATGCAGACGGATTTTCCCGAGCCGGTGGTTCCGGCGATGAGAAGATGGGGCATTTTGGCCAGATTAAAAACAAAAGGTTCCCCATTGGCCGTCTTACCCAGGGCAATGACCAGCTTATCGTCGGCCATGGTAAACCGTTCGGAATTTATGATGGATTTAAAATAAACGATTTCCGGTTTCCGGTTGGGAATCTCGACACCGACTACCTTTTTTCCGGGAATGGGGGCAATGATACGAATTCGTTTGGCTGCCATCACACGGGCAATGTCGTCTGCCAGAGATGAAATTTTACTCACCCGGACTCCTGTGGCCGGTTCCACCTCATAGAGTGTTACAACCGGACCCGGGACAACTTTCACAACTTTACCGGTTACACCAAAATCAGCCAGGGTTTTTGTGAGTATATCTGCATTTTCCTTAAGTTCGTTGGGATCTATTTCATACCCGGGCGGTGGATCATTTAATAAATCCACGCTGGGAAAATGATATTCTTTTTTTTTCCCTTCTTCAATAAAATCATCGTAATCGATGCTGTCATCTGTTCGTTTTTCGCTGATTTCAAATCCGTAACGGCCTTGTTCGTCTATTGTTTCTTTTTCTCCCGTTTCCATCTTTTGAGGTTCATTCTTTTGAGCTGTCACATCCTGTGAATCATCCTCCCGGATTACAGGTTTCTGATCGTCATCCGGTTCCGGTTTTTCCGGTATTGTGCCTTCTTTACTTTTCTTGTTTTTTTTGTCTTTCTTTTTTTCTGTTTTCCCCTTCTTGGCAGCTTTGACCCTTTTTTCTTTCGATTTACGCTCTTTTCGTGATATCCTCCAGTTGTGACAGCTCTCTGTCCAGTATTTCCAGAGCCGGTTGAGGGGTTGATACATGCTCCATCTGAAATAAAGGCTCACTACGACAACTATGGCAACAGCAAGAATAAGAATGGATGGAATCAGTCCCAACCAATCCATCAGAAGAATACTGAGGGTCCCCCCGATAAAACCACTGATATTAAAATCAGGAGTTACAAGAGGCACTTGCCGGTTCAGAATGGTTGTCGTCAGCAATGCACTCAGAAGGATGAAAAGAAACCAGTAGAAGGTAAAACGCCAGGTTTTTCTATAATCCTTGGCAGCAAAGAAGGTCCATCCCCACACAAAGAGAAGTAAAACAAGTCCCCATGAAAAATAACCCATGCCGTATTTAATCAAAACATGTGCAATAAAAACACCGGCGATACCCATGGCATTTTCGATGAGAAAGAAGCGGGACATGGATAAAACATCGGAGGGCGAATAAGTGGCCAGACTAATACCCGTAAGTATAGCCGTTATCATAAAAAGAACGCCGATGGCTTCCTGCTTGAGTTTTTCTTTCATAGGAATTTAATAGGGTTTTGAATCCACGAAAGGGGTTTTTACAATTTCTGCACGAACTTTTTTGTTCCGGATACCGATTTCAAGGGAAGTGCCTGTTTTTGCAAGGTCCCGTCTGACATAGGCAAGGCCGATCGGTTGATTCAGGCTGGGGGATTGTGTCCCGCTGGTTACGACCCCCACTTCTTCGTCCTTAAAATATACTGGATATCCATGACGCGGTATTCCCCTTTCCCGGAGAATGAAGCCCGCCAGTTTCCTGGCAGGTTTGGATTCCTTGATCTTCATCAGCTCTTTTTTCCCGATAAAATCTTCTTTATCAAGTTTGGTTATCCATCCCAGTCCGGCTTCAAGCGGATTGGTCGTTTCATCAATATCATTCCCATAAAGGCAATATTTCATTTCAAGACGCAATGTATCCCGGGCTCCAAGTCCGGCAGGTTTTAAACCGTAAGGCTGCCCTGCTTCAAACAGCGCATCCCAGAGTTTTTCACTCTCTTCCGGTTTATGATAAAATTCAAATCCCGGTTCACCCGTATAGCCTGTGCGTGAAATGATCATGGATATCCCGGCCACAGATCCTTTCAAAAAATGGTAAAAACCAATTGTTTCAGGATTAAAATCAACCAATTGTTTCAGGATTTTTATGCTTTCAGGTCCCTGAAGAGCCAGTAAGGCATAGTCGTCAGAAGCATTTTTAACAGAGACTTTTCCTTTCAGATTTTTCTTAACCCAATCAAAATCTTTTTGAATGTTGCCGGCATTCACAACCATCATATACTTATTTTTTTCAAAGCGGTATATGATGAGATCATCCACGATTCCCCCCTCCGGATAACACATGGCGGAATACTGGGCTTGTTGATCATCCAGGGATGAAACGTTATTTAACGTTAGATAGTTTAGAAATGCTTCAGCATCATCTCCTTCCACGAGGAATTCGCCCATATGTGACACATCGAAGATACCGGCCTTGTGGCGGACCCCGAGGTGCTCATCTTTAATGGATGTATACATAACGGGCATTTGAAACCCGGCAAATTCCACAATTTTTGCCCCCAGGGAGAGGTGTTTTTCATAAAATGGAGTTTTTTTCAATGTTTTATTCATGGGATGATCCTTTATAACACAATGATGGAATTGATTCCTTCCCGGATACGCCGGACACCTTCTGCAAATGTATCAGGGCGTCCACCGTAACTTAAACGCATAAACCCTTTGGAGTACTCTCCAAACGCTTTACCCGGGACCGTTAAGATACCAAAATGATCTTTCAGATAGAAGGCAAAATCCACCTCGTCCATAGCTTTCAATACAGCATCAGGAATTTTAAATAACACGTAAAAAGAACCGAGGGTGGGAACGTATTCAAGCTTATTCTCTCTCAGTGCTTCTGTAATGATTTTCCTGTTATTTATCACCCTGTTCCGGTTGTCTTCCAGCCATTTTTTATAATCGAAGTCGGGAAAACGGCTGACTATCAACTGGGAGATGGTGGGAGCAATGGCAACCATGGCCTGATGTGCGGCAAGTATCTGATTTAATACGGAATGCCGTGTAAAAACCCACCCCAGGCGCAAACCCGGCAGTCCAAAACACTTTGTCAGAGAACTGATAATAATGGTCCTGTCTCCCACTGTATTCCAGTTGTGGCATACCGGTTTCTCAACATTACCGAAAAAACGATAAACTTCATCCACCAGGAGAAAGGTATCGTACTCATCACAAACCGCTTCTACCTGGCGGATATCCTCCTCCGTCATCATCAATCCTGAGGGATTGGCAGGGGTATTCAGAATCACAACAGCTGTTTTTTCACTGATATGCTCCCGGACACTCTCGGCTACGCTCCCTTTGCAAAAGGGCGGAATCGGATAGGTTTTCAAATCCATCCCCGTCATTTTACTAATTGTAGGATAAGTAAGAAAGTAAGGGGATGGAATGAGAAGCTCGTTCTTTTTCCCCTCCCAATACAACTTGACTCCGGCAATACCGGCACTGAGTCCTTCTTCTGCACCACACACAATACATACATTTTCAAAACTTCCGGGATACTCATTAATGGTCACCACCGCTTTTCTGGATTCGTCGGTCCCTGCTGTGGGCGAATAGGCAAAATTATTCATCACATCCCTGCTGATAAGGGAATGGAACCACTCCGGCATATCAAAAACAGGTTCACCAAGAGCTAAATTGATACTTCCTGAAGGAGCACCATCAAATATTTGACGAATTAAAGATTTCTGAACTGATGACATGGCTGGCCTTTCGTATTATCTTTTGCGTTTTCCAATTCGTTCAATAATCACCTGATCCGCATCTGTATCTGTTTCTTTTGGTTCGGCTATTGTTTCGGGAGGTTCCTCAACTTCCTCTTCAGGCACTTCGGACTTCTTCCATTCGGATATCCTTTCGCTTTTTTGTTTGATATCAGGGAGGGTTTCAAAATATTTGGTATCCTTTATTTCTATCTCTTCAAGGATTTTCCGGACATCTTTGTCAAAATCATCCAATGTTTTTTCAATCCGTTTGTAAAGAATATTAAACATTTTCTCACCATAGGATGATTTGACCATATCCAACATATCATTCAACACGGTCCCCAGATCCCTCGGTGCCTTATTCTCCTTTTTCCGATTATTTATATCCATTGTTTCTCCTTAATGGTCGTCAGTGGACAGTCTACAGGCATCAGCCTGTCGATCACCAGAGATCTCTCTTTTTAAAATCTTCGAAATGAATCAGTTGACGGTTGATTTCCTTCAAGGCTCCCCGGAGAACTCCCGTCACTTTGACTGGTTTTGCTTCACCGGGAGGCGATTTCTCCAGCTTTTGGATTAATTCTTTAAATTCCTGTAACTGATCATCATCCAGTTCAATGGTAATCTTGTTCAGCATGTCAGGACTCCCTTTTTAAATACATGCGATAATTATACGCATCCAGTTTTTCGATCACAATGACATCTCCCGGCTTGACATTCTTTTCCGTCATATAACGGGTTGTACCTTTTGTGTAACTGCGGTTCCTGAGTACATAGCGTTTATCCACAATATCGGTTTCTATTGAAAAACCGGCATCTGTTTCAATATTAATTGTCTTTACTTTATAACTTAAATTCACATTGTCGGCGGGATTCATGGCCCCGATAACATCATAGGGGAAAAAATCAATGTGGTCTGCCACCGAAAACTGCCGCTGCATGAAAAACAGATTCTGACGGGTTATTTCGATTTCAATGGAGTCTTTAAGTTTTATTCCAGTCCAGTTTTGTGTATCAAATTGCATCATATATACAAATTTCTTTTATTATTCATCCGGATTCACTATGTCAATGAGCCTGCCACACGTGCAAACTCTTTCCTGTTCAACCTGTATCCGATAAGAATGCCTGTTGATAATACGGGCATGACAATCGGGACAGTAGGTAGAGTTATCCACGCCCGAAATGTTGCCAATATACACATATTTCAATCCAATATCCAAGGCAAGCTCGCGAGCTTTTACCAGGGTCTCAGGAGAGGTAGGTGCGTGATATTGCCGTTTATATCCGGGATAAAAGGCGGACAAGTGTAAAGGTGTCAACTCGCCCGTATTTTGCAGTATCCATTCAAATTCGCACAGGAGCTCTTCACGGGAATCATTCAACCCCGGGATGATAAGAGTTGTGATTTCCAGGTGTTTTTTCAAAGTATGAATCGTCTTTATGGTTTCAAGAATTTCAGAAAAGGATGCTCCCGTATATTTTCTATAAAAGGAATCTGAAAAAGCTTTTAAATCGATATTGAAAGCATGGACATTTTCGTACAGTTCCGGGATGATGTCTGCCGAGACATAGCCATTTGTGACAGATATGGTTTTCAACCCCTTTTTCACGGCAATTTTGGCTATATCCCGCATATATTCGGCATAAACCGTAGGTTCATTGTAAGTAAACGCAATCAGTCGGAGTCCTGCCGATTCTGTTAACCGGACAATTTCTTCAGGTGAGTATGTTTCAGAAGAAGGTATTTTATCATATCCTGCCTGTGAAATCGTCCAATTCTGGCAAAAGTCACAGGACAGATTACATCCCATGGTCCCGATGCTGTAAACCAATTCACCGGGATAAAAATGATACAGAGGTTTCTTTTCCACCGGATCCACGTGAAGAGCCACAGGTCTTCCATAAGAGACGGAATAGAGGACTCCTGCACCATTTTTTCTGACTTTACAGCATCCATAGCGGTCCGGTGCAATAATACATTTATGAGGACACAGAGTACATTGAACACGGTTAGTATCATCACCGAGGGAACTCCACCAGTCCGCCCGATGCAGGAAATCAGAAGAGTTCATATAAACGTTTTTCATAATCTATTTTTTTCTTTACGATTGAATCAGGCTCAAAAAAATACTGAATGTTGATGTGCCGGTCCGCACGGTTAATGGATGTGACCAACAACTCATTGCCTGATATCCATTTTTGAGTATAAAACGGTTTTCCGGGCGAATAATTCTTTACATCATAAACGGCAATATAGGACGGATTTCCGTATTTCTTTCTGAGAATACCGGTGATCATCCGGTATTTTTTCAGCAATGCTTCTTCAGTTCTCATTTCGGGAAGATAGAGAAGCTGAAAAGAGGTAATGCCTTCATTCTGGTATCCCGGATAACAGTACAGGGTATCTTCGCCGATGGCAGAGATCCAGCGATCCAGGGTATCCTGTGCAAAACCACGAAGTGTTAAAAGAGCTTCCACCTGTTCCCGGGGAATACTCCACGGGATTGAAGAAAAAGTGAAAGCCTGTGCTTCCAGTTCTGAGAGAAAAAAAGAGCTTTGTATAAGTTGAAAATCAACTGTTTTATTAACCCCGCTATCTGTCCTTGTAATCAAAGTATCACTCAGCGCATCAACATTAAATTCCGGCAGGGTATCCTGAAAAACTGCCAGAGTATCCATATCCTGTGCAGATAGAGTTATCACACCTGTTATACACAAAATCAAACAGCAGAAAAATTTATTCATGACAGCACCAACCTTAATCGTTCTTTTAAGAGTCCTTTTGCAGCGTCATCGCTTTCGTAACTGATTAGTGAGATAATTCTTAATCCCCGGTTATAAAAAGTATTGTTTAATTTCATGAAATGCAAGTCAGCAGTCTATTTTTTCTGTTAATTCTTCGATAATTGAATCCAAAAGTATCCATCCTTCCAGTGTTGCCTTCAGAAAATTCCCCTCAATTTCCAGAAGTCTTGTCTCCGACTCAGTATTCAGGCGAGATATCGTATTATAAAAAGGTTCAGGATGCTTCAGGATAGATAGAGAATTCAGATTAAAACCTTTTTCTGTCCTGAGTTCAAGCATCAGCCGCTCGGTAAGCCATTGCCTGTCATTGATGGTTTCATACACCGGTTGACATGTATCGTTCAGATAGCTTTTTAAGTCGGGAGGATTCCAAAAGCGGGTTCTTTCCCACTTGGAATGGGCTGAGGGTCCTAATCCAAGATAATTGGAATTATCCCAGTACTTTGAATTATGACGGCTGTGACATCCGGGTTTGGCAAAATTGGACACTTCGTAATGGGAATATCCCTTATCTGTTAAATAATGATGGGCATACAGCCACAACTTGCTCACGTTTTCTTCTTCAGCAGGTTTCACCCGGCCATTTTGAATCCATTTATAAAGGGGGGTTCCCTTCTCGGCAGTCAATATATACACAGAAAGGTGTTCAGGAAAAAATTCCCACAGCATATCAAGACTCACCTGAAGATCTTCAACCGATTGTCCCGGAAGTCCCGTAATCACATCACAGGCCAGCGAAAAAGCATTGTAGGATCGAATCATGCGTAAAGCTTCGAGATTCTTTTCTGAATTGTGAATCCGTCCCAGGAAGGTCAGTTCTTCATCCCGGAAGGACTGGGTTCCCAGAGACAGGCGGTTGATTCCGGACCGGAGATATGCATTGAGATCTTCTGAGTTTATGAACTCGGGATTCAATTCCAGTGTAATTTCAGCATCGGATGTGATGGAAAAAGCCTGTTTCAGGGCATTCAGACATTCCAGTAAATCGGATGAGTCAAGACTATTGGGTGTCCCTCCGCCAATATAAACTGTATCAAAAATATGGGAGGAATAATACCGGGCTTTGTCTTCTATTTCCTTTTTAAGTTGCCGCATAAAACGGGAAGTCTCATCCGCTTCGGCAACCTGGCTGAAAAAATCACAGTATGGACACTTTTTCAGGCAAAAAGGGATATGGATATAGATTCCGGGATTTCCCATGGAAGAGTCTTAGGATACAGTATGAAAAATACGGTTCCAGCGAATTTTTTTGTAAAACTGTGTCCAGGGAACAGTTTTATCCCAGGAAAAGTAAAGAATCAATGGTGAACCCATCACATATTTATAGGGTACCAATCCCCAATAACGGCTGTCAAAACTGTTATCCCTGTTATCTCCCATCATGAAATAGTAGTCTTGTTTCACCTTGTATTTCGGTTCACCTTTTTCATAATAAATGCCATAATTATCTTTCGGACTGTGTCCGTCAAGAATCATGATATGGCGGATATACTCAACCTGTTTGTGTGATAGTCCTGACAGCTTAAAGATATCCCCTTTCCTGGGGACATAAATGGGATCATACTGATCCCTGTTCCCGTTTCCACTGGGAAATATCCGGGGTTCTTTATATGATTTTGGAAAGATATTATCATAATTCACAATTGAATGTTCAGGATCTTCGAAGCGTTCACCGTTTACATAGACTTTTTTATCCACAATTTTCACAGTATCTCCCGGCGTTCCCAGACACCTCTTTACATAGTTGGTCCAGGGATCCAGAGGAAATTTGAAAATCACCACATCCCCTACCTCAGGCTGTGTAAAAGCGGGAAAACGATAATAAGGAATATCAAAACCAACCCGGGTAAAAGGAATGCCGATCCAGTCCGGCGTACGGGCGCCATATAAAAATTTGTTTCCCAGTAAAAAATCTCCCACATTGATGGTTTTCTCCATGGAGCCTGTGGGAATCTGATATGCTTCAATAATGCCCGCCCGGATAAAAAAGACGGCAATAATTACAAGAGTCCAGGATTTGATTTCGTAGATGACCCGTTCTTTAGTAGAAGAAAAGATCTTTTTGTTCTGTTTTTTCTTTTCCCGATGTTTCTGAAAAAATTCCTTAATTGTCATTGTTATTCAACTCACTTTCTCCGCCGTAAATAATATCGGCATAATGTTTAATGACAGGATTCCGCCAGGATTCAGCCTGTACGGTGATCACATCCAGTCTTACATGATATTCCATATAGCCTAATTTATAGAAATACAACTCAGATAACCTGAGCATTTTTTTTATTTTTTGTTCTGTTATCCATTCTTCAGGCTTCCAGTGGTCATTTGGTCCGCAGGTTTTTACTTCAACAAGAACGAACTGTTCCCCCTTTTTCATCACCAGGTCAATTTCTCCGTAGTGTTGAAGCCTGACATTTCGTTCAATAAAGGTAAAACCATGCTTAAGCAACGTATACAAAGCCCAGTTTTCTCCCCAGAAACCCAGTATTTTTCGATCCGGATGATACGGAAAGGTAAAGGATTTGACAGGTTCAAAACTGAGCCGGTGCTCAGGAGATGGCAAATTTTCATGAAGGAGCCGGATATGTCTTGCCGTGCCATATCCTTTATGCTTTTCCAGTTCGTATACCGGATAACGGCGTGCACATTCTTCCACATACCGATCCCGGGATGTTTTGGCAAGTATAGATGCCGCCGCAATAGAAAATGAGCGCCGGTCTCCCCCTTTTACAGGGACACAACGGATTAATCCGTCGGGGATTCGGTTTCCGTCAATCAGAATTTTGTCGGGCCGGACAGCCAGCGCTTCAACAGCTTTTTTCATCCCATATAAGGTTGCCTGAAGGATATTCATCCGATCAATTTCCTGGTGATTCACAAATATCACCGACCATGCCAAAGCATGCTGCAGAATCCACTCACGGGCCTGATTTCTCTTTTTTTCACTGAGTTTTTTTGAATCCTTTATCAGGGGCTTGGCCTCAATGTGCAGTGGAAATATCACTGCAGCCACAGCCACCGGACCGAAAATTGGACCTCTTCCCGCTTCATCCACACCTGCAAGCAAATCTGCCGGATTATCCCGCATGCTGCGGTCAAATAAAATTAAAGGGTTATCCGTCACCATATTTTCAAATAAGCCTCCATTCCCATTTTTTTTAACTCCGCTTTAATGTTTTGTCTTTCCTGCAACTGACGGACGGTTAGAAATTTATCAGTTCCCGTTCGTAATTCACTGTACTTTTTTCGTGATATCACCAGGTCCACCCCATCCATTTTTTCTGCATATTCCATGAGTCCGCAGGTTTTCCCGTCCAACTTCAGTAAAGCATTTATTTTATTGTGATTCGGAAAAAGTGAAATCGATGTACTTCCATACGTCAATGATGTATCTTTCCTGACAATAACATCAGCCAGACCGAAAAAATCATCCGGAGCCATCACTACCAGGTCGGGATACTTCTTTTTTAATCGCAATACATTCTCGGGATTAATGAAAATTGGGTGTGTGACAAGAAAGTATTCCACGCCCACTCCGGTCAAGCGGAACCGTTTGAGAATTTGTTGTTCAAACTGATCCTGCCCGGCTCCATTCATCATAAATACTTTTTTCCCCTTTCGCAATATCAGAGCATTATCTTCTCCGGGAATAATGACAGATTGATACAATATTCCCGGAAAAAACCCTGTAACAAGAAGCAAAGTAGAGTATAACCAGTATTTATGCACTTTTTTCCCGGGAATATCAAAAAATAAAAGTGTGATAATAAACCAAAGAGACAGAACAAGAGGTACATTCCTGACCTGACGAACAAGCATATTGTCACACTGAGTAACAATAAATAAGATATGAAAAAACAAATCGGACAAGAAGGAATACACGTATGCACAAGCAGTTCCCAACAAGGGAAGAGCATGAAGAAACAGTTTGGCGATAATTGAAGCCAGCATCAGAAAAACCAGGGGGATCATGACCAGATTCAATACAATTGCCAGAGTTGAAAAGGTTCCGAAAACTATCACACCTGCCGGCATGATTCCCCAGGTGGCAGCAATAGAGACATAAAGCATTTGCAAAACATATCGGACGATTGGATGAAAGTTGCGTGTCTTTACCTCCATGGGAGGATAAAATATGAGGATTCCAAGGACCGCCAAATAGGAAAACCAAAAACCTACCTGATTCAGTAGTAACGGATCGCACATCAACATAATCAGCATGCTCAGAAAAACTATCTGAAAAATATGGATCTTTCGCTTCAGAATTGTTACGGTACTATAAAGCGTCACCATCAGCACAGTCCTGAAGATAGAGGATGAAAACGGTGTGAGAAAGGCATAAAAGATGGAAAGAATAGGTATAATCCATAAGATCAATCGGGGACGGCATCCGGCTTTTTTCAGAATGAAAGAGGTCAGCATCACAATAAATCCGACATGAAGTCCGGATACGGCAAACAGGTGACTGATACCGGCTCTGTTGATTTTATTCTTCAACGGAACAGGAATCATTTTTTTTTCTCCAAGAAAGAGTCCGCAAGCTATAAATCCGGCTCCTATGTTACTGTCTTTCAACAAGATAGATCTTATAACCTCACGTATATTTTCAAGGATATTTTGCAGATAGAATGATTTTTTTCCATAGCACTTAATCACATTTTCCGATGTTGAATACACGGATAGCCTTGGTAAAGAACCTGTCATTTGCAGATGTACCCTGGGCTGCCGTAGCAAACATGTTTGTCCGGAATTCAGAGTATCCGAGCCGTCAGAATAAAAGGTAACCGGCAGAGAAATTTTATCAGTTTGATATTCTGCCTTCCACCACACATTTTGTTTCCAGTCCGTATATTTTTTCTTCAAAAATATGGAAATAGGTTCTTCAGCTTGAGATATCTCTTCTTTATTCGGAACGTGGTGTTGTAATGAAAATATGACAAGACAGCATAGCATAACCAGGATGAAAACGGGGGATTTACAGATGTAAAAGCGGTATAACCATATTAAGAGGATTGAAATGAGAATAAAAGGTATCACGGAAAAACAACGGAAAAAAAGAATCAGCATAACGGACAGGATACTGAGCCGTAATGCAGGGGCCGGGCTGAATACACCGGTTAAAATGTTATAATTTTTGATCTTTGGTCATATACTTGTTAACAATGGGAATCCGACGCCCCATACCAAAGGACTTTTCCGTTACACGAAGCCCCGGTGGCGCCTGCCGACGTTTGTACTCTGCAAGATGTATCAGTCGGTTCAGGTGATAAACCAGTTCGGCATCATACCCTTCCTGAATAAGTTGTTCCGGACTTTTTTGATGTTCTATCAGAAATTCCACCAAAGGACTTACAATTTCGTAATCAAAGGGGTCTGTCTGACCTTCACGCAATTCTGCAGAAGGAACTTTTTCCAGGATATGCTGAGGGATTCTGTCATAACCCGCTTTTTCGTTGATATATCGGGACAAACGGTAAACATCTTCTTTGTTCAGGTCACTTATGACAGCCAGGGCACCGGCCATGTCGCCGTAAAGGGTTGAATATCCCAGGGCCAGTTCTGTTTTATTCCCCGTTGTAAGGACAAGCCTGTTAAATTTATTGGCCAGCGCCATTAAAATGATGCCGCGGCTCCGGGCCTGAATATTCTCTTCTGCCAGTCCGAAATCTGTCCCTTTAAACTGTTTTTCCAGGGTTTTAAGCACCACTTCAAAAATGGACTGAATAGAAATTATTTCATGATGAATACCGAGGTTTTGAGCCAGTTGCTGAGCATCCGAGATAGAATGTGCCGAGCTGAACCGAGATGGCATCAGAATTCCCCACACATGATCCGGTCCTAACGCTTCTGCTGCAATCACCGCAACCAAAGCCGAATCAATACCACCACTTAATCCGATTACGGCATCGGTAAAACCTGTTTTATAAAAATAGTCCCTGACACCGGTCTGTAAAGCCTGGAGGAGTTCCTCATCCGGTAAAATTTCAGGTTCTGGCAGAAGATCTTCACTTTTTGTGTTTCGTTCAATAGATGCGCAGGTAATCGTTTCATTAAAAGGTCCGTTATAGGCAAGCCACCCGCCCCGGGAATCCACCATAAAACTATTGCCGTCAAATATTAGTTCATCCTGACCTCCACAAAGGTTGACATAGCAAAAGGGGGTTTTGAGATGCCGTACTTTATTCAAAACAAGTTCTTTTCTTTTTTTGAATTTTCCATAGCTATAAGGAGAAGCACTGCAATTTATGAGAATTTCAGCACCCTGACGGACCAGTTCTTCAGAAACTTTAATATCATAATAATCATCCCACAGATCTTCGCAGATTTCGATACCCAGTTTTATACTTTTCCCTCCAATCTGACAACTTATGGGTCTCACTTTCGTTGCAGGCACAAAGTACCGTTTTTCATCAAACACATCATAGGTCGGAAGCAAGGTTTTATAGACAGTATCCAGCATCTTCCCCCCACTTATAACCGATACTGCATTATGATACACCTCTTTTGAGGGATTATCTATATATCCTACTAAAGAAGCGATTTTTAAATGGCGGGTTTCATGGGCAATTTTCTGGCATGCAATCAGATTTTTTTCCACAAAACCTGGTTCAAAGATCAAATCCTGTGGTGGATAACCGGGGACTGTCAGTTCGGGGAACACGACAAGGTCGGCGTTCTTTTCAGCAGCATCGTGAATTGAACGGATGATTTTCTTTGTATTTCCCGTTAAATCACCAACGGAAGTATTCAATTGGGCAAGGGCTATTTTCATTGGTATTCCCTATTTATCGGATTTCAAAATATCGAAAGTATTCATCTCTGTCCGGTGGTTCGATCCTCATACGATCCACCCGGGCATAAGATGGTCCCTCGGCGAGACCCCGTTCAAAAGATTCAATACATTCCTGTGAACCCTGGGCTACAACCAGAACGGATCCGTCAAACTGATTTTTGGCGAATCCTTTAATACCATATTCATCGGCCAGACGCTTTGTAAACCATCGGAAGCCGACACCCTGAACCCGGCCGGAAAGGACATATTTCCGGGTTATAATAGTTGTGTCTGTATCCATTCAAAAGCCTCCCGGGCATTTTCACATTCATGTACACCATCAATGCTCCAGGATTCCACGGAAGCAATCGGTTTTTTATAATTCAATGTGTGAGCAATTTCTGAGAGGGTCCCGTATTTACCTCCAAAAGCACATGCTGCATGACAAGCCAGGGCAAGAACCTCATTCCGGGCGTATCCGAGACCGGTTACCAGGGGGATGCTTACATATTTATTAGCCTCTCTATCATGCCCTTCCGGAAGAAGTCCAATAGAAATTCCTCCCCTCGAATCCACTCCCCGGCATACAGCTTCCATGATACCGCCTTTTCCCCCACAAATGATGATCCATCCTGCTTCTGCAGCCAGCTGTCCGAAAAGTTCCGCCTCTTTCAGTAACTTCTGTTCGGCTTTCCTCCCGCCAAATACGGCAATGATGTGTTTCTTACGCTTCATGACTCTAATTTAATCATTAATTACGCAAATAAGCAAAATAATATTAAAATTGATATATAGAGTGGGAGTTTTGAGTTAGCATTGTGCTGCTGTTGGGAATGCTGAATTTGAGGTTGATAAGTTGTACCCTTTTAGTTTGTTCTTTTATAGGAATACAAGACCTGATTTGCTCAAATATTTGGAATGAGACTTATAAAATAAAATATGTTTTCTTGTTTCATTTTAACATTGTTATTAAGAGAACGAACAGCTTATACATTTCATTCTCGCTCTTTCTCCCAACCAAACTCTAAACCCCCAACTCCAACTCATGACTCACCACTCATCACTTTCAACTCTTTAAGGATTTAGTCTCACCATTGTTCTTGGCCACGGGATACATTCCCGGATATGATGTAACCCACAGATCCACTGAACAGTCCGTTCGAGTCCCAAACCAAAGCCTGAATGGGGAACAGAACCATATCGCCGGACATCAATGAACCAGTTGAAGATTTCTTCCGGTAAATTCTCCTTTTTTATACGTGCCAGGAGTTTATTGATATCTTCCTCGCGCTGGCTTCCCCCGATAATTTCTCCGAACCCTTCAGGAGCAATCATATCCACACCCAGTACATAGCGTTCATTTTCCGGATCGCGTTTCATGTAAAAAGCCTTGGTTTCCGCAGGCCATTTCCAAATCATGACGGGTTTATCAAAATCTTCGGATATGGCTGTTTCATGAGGTGCTCCGAAATCGTTGCCCCATTCAAAATCCAGTCCCTTTTTATTTAAAATTGCCACGGCTTCATCATACGTAATACGGGGAAAAGGCGGAGTAATCTTTTCAAGTTTAGAGAGATCTCTTTCCAGAATATTTAATTCATCAGGACAATTTTTCACGACCCGCTGAACAAGATAAGACACAAATTCTTCTGCCAAATCCATGTTGTCATGAATATCGTAAAAAGCCATCTCCGGTTCGATCATCCAAAATTCCGTCAGATGGCGGCGCGTTTTGGATTTTTCCGCTCTGAAGCATGGACCGAAACAATATGTTTTATTGAAAGCCATAATGGCAGCTTCACTGTATAACTGACCGGATTGAGTCAGATAAGCCTTCCGGCCGAAATAGTCCGTTTCAAACAGGGTTGTGGTTCCTTCTGCTGCATTGGGTGTAAACATGGGCGAATCCACAAGAACAAAATCCCGTTCATCAAAAAAATTCCTGCAGGCTTTTTCCACTTCAGCACGGATCTTAAGAACGGCATTGGGTTTCCGGCTTCTAAGCCACAAATGCCGGTTGTCCAGGAGAAATTCAATGCCATGCTCTTTCAAGGCAATAGGATACTCTTCTGCAATCTGGTAGATCTTGATGTCTTTCACCAGGATCTCATAACCAAATTCCTGTCGTGGAGCCTTTTGCACACGGCCACGGATTTCGATGGAAGATTCTTGTGTAAGTGTGTTTTTCATCTCGAATACATTTTCACTTACTTCATTTTTCAAAACAACACACTGTATCCAGTTGGTTCCATCCCTGAAAATTAAAAACCAGATTTTTCCACTTTTACGAATATTATAAACCCATCCCCTGAGTGTGATCTCCTGATCGGCATATTTTGGTACATGTTTAACAAGGACATGGTCAGGCATACAAATTCTCCATTTTAGGCAGATTGCAAAATTAACTGCTGAATATAAGGAATTTATTGAGAATTGAGAATGGAAGAATGGGTGATTGAATGGGAGGAAAATTGTTCAGTTTGTGACACGGAGCAGAGTGTTACAACTGACCGGCTTGCCACAAGCCTTTATCATGCATGGTTTTCTGAATATCCATGATGATTTCGGTAGTTCTTTTTTTCCACACAGGAGCCACCAGATAGGAACCCGGTGATTCGGCAAAAAGGCGCTGAAAAATGATCTCAGGTTTTATTCTGGAAATAAAGTCTGTAACCAAATCGAGATATTCTTTGTATTCAAAGAGATGAAACGGATTATCAAGGTATTCTTTTTCAAGTCGTGCCCCTCGGATGACCTGGAGGTGATGCAATTTCAAAAAGCGTATTTTCCACTGATTGATCTCCCGGGTCATAGCCAGCATTTCTTCTCTTGTTTCAGTGGGTGAACCCAGAATGACGTGTGCTGTAACATCAAATGAATATTCTTCCAGTATCGCAAACGCTTGCAGCGTATCTTTCATCGTGTGACAGCGGTTCATCCAGAACAGAGTTTTATCATAGATGGATTCCACACCAATCTCGAGGTTCACGTAGGTATACCGGCTTATATCCTTCAGAAAATCAAGTACTTCCCTCTCCAGGCAGTCCGGCCGGGTTGAAACAGAGATGCCTACGACATCTTTATCGTCTAAAACCTGCCTGATTTTCTCCTTTAAAACTGATACCGGCCCATATGTATTCGTATAACTTTGAAAATAGGCAATAAATTTATCCGCGTGAAAACGTTCTTTCAGATACTGTTTCCCCTGCCTGATCTGTTCATTCAGGTCCCCTGTCACGGCATAAGGCGGCATAAATGAGTCGTTGTTGCAATAAATACACCCTCCCCACCCTTTCGAGCCGTCTCTGTTGGGACATGTGAATCCGGTTTCGACGGATAAACGCTGAACACGGGTGTGAAACATATCATCCAGAAAAAATTTGTAATGATTATATCTGAAACCGTTGCGGGCGTATGGGAGTAATGGCATGATGGGCAATTTATTTTTTTTAATTGAGAATTGGTGGGGAGTCTTCAGTCGGCAGTTGTCAGTCGTTAGAATATTGTACTGTTTACGACGTTTATTTTGAGAAATTCCGGTAGAATTCCATGTAATTATTGATGATCAACTTCCGTCCTTCACGGGTAATGAGTCCTTTATTTTCCAGCATTTTCAACATCCGGGAGACTGTTTCCCGTGATGTCCCGGCCATGTTGGCAATATCCTGCTGCAGGGGAATATCATTGATCGTAACATAACCTTTCAGATGGACACCCAAATCTTCGGCGAGACGAATGATGGTATTGGCGACCCTGTGTTCGGCATCACTGAGAGATAGGCTTTCAATCTGCTGATCACTCCGGCGGAGCCTGCGGGCAAGTTCTTCTAGAAGATGGATGGATATCTTCGGATATTTCTCCAGCATTTCCAAAAAATCCTGCCGTTTCAACATAAATACTTCCGATTTCTCCAAGGCAATCACATTTGCAGAGCGTGACTCGCCATCCAGAATGGACATTTCACCAAAAAACTCACCATCAGATAAAATACTGAGAATTACTTCTTTCCCATCCTCGTTAATCCGGCTGATCTTAACAGCCCCCTGACTGATGATAAAAAGCGTATCCCCCAAATCTTCTTCCAGAAGAATCAGTTTGTTTTTCTCATAGGTTCGAACCTGAATAACCTTGGAGATTTGTTCAAGCTCCTGATCTTCAAGATCTTCAAAAAGGGGAATATTACGCAATAAAGAAATATCCATTTATTCATCCTCCTTATGATCGGTCTTTTTCGGGGCAAATCGATCCAGCAGATCAGGCACCAGATCAAGAACTTTACCTAATTGTTGTTCCTTCCCGGTAAGCATCATGAGTTTTGCATGATCTTTGTGAACCGCAATCACTGCAACCGGGTGGATATTCATCCCCCCTCCAAATCCTTCAACTACGGATTTATCGTTGTGATGCCCTTGTGCATTATGATCACCGCTTCCAAATCCCACCGATATCTTTGAAATGGGGATTAACGTGAGGTCATCTATGTGAATCGGATCACCGACAACCGTCTTGGTATTCAAAAATTCATGGGCTTTGTCAAGAAGCTTCTCCAGGGTCTGGTTCATGCTTAATCCTTCTTTGTAATGATGACAGTTTACGATAGTGCCACCAAATAATTAATAATCTAATAACAATACCATACAAATTCATAGAAAAATATAAATCAACGTTAAAATCCAGGGACTTTTTATCATAACAGAAGCAGGTTGACACTGCACCGGAGCTCCTTTTGGCAGCCATAAAAGGTTTCAGGGAGGCAACAGTTCCCTCAAGCCAGCCTGTCACGGCCGGATTTTCATTTCCATATACAAGATGAAGACAACGAATTTTTAGATGGAAATATGAAAAAATCCTACGAATCTGAGGTAAAAGTGTTTTTCGGATAAAAGGTTTATAAAAAGCAATCTTTTCTTTTATTCCCATAGATTCAGCTTCAGTATCCTTTGCCTCTACTCCTGTGTATTCTTTTTCTTCCGGAGACTCACTCCTTTTTTCCTGTGTTTTCATGTCATCCGGTTCTCTGTCAGATTTCATGGGTTCGGTCTTTACTTTTTCTTCAGATACTTTTTCATCAACTTTTTTCTTTTTTTCAATCTTTTTTAAAGGAATTTTTATAGTTATACCCAGGAATACCACAAATACATTCATCTTTTGATCCCTGTATTCAATCTTGGTCTTAAGCAACCAGGATATCCAGTAAGCTGCGCCTTTGAAACAGATATTTTTATTCTCTTTCGCTGCCTGCAATGTCATTTGGAAAGGAATAAAAAGAATGGAAGCCGTTATAAGTAACAAAAAAGTGATAATTATCAGGAGAATTTTCAGAATTAGGAAAAACATCAGTGGAATTTATAAAAATATTTAGATTACCGTGAACAATTTCAAAAAATATTTATGCAATTTTATTGACATTACAAAGAAATGAAAATAAATTTTCAGGCTATAAAAAAGAGAAAAGGAGTGATATGGCATATCCGTTATCAACAAAGAAAAGAATCCGTCAGGCTGAAAAACGCAATCAGCGCAACCGTCACTATAAATCCCTGGTAAAAACCGAGATCAAAAAATTCATGGATAACGATTCCAGGGAGAGTGGTCAGGAACAGTTAAAAAAGGTCTATTCCCTGGTAGATAAAGTTGCTCAAAAGGGAATTCTTCATAAAAACCGGGCGGCAAGTATTAAATCCCGCCTTTCCCGGCATTTAAATACGCTGAATTAATTTTTTCTAAATATCTTCATTTTCTACAAGCCTCCAGATGGAGGCTTTTTATTATATCTATATCACATTACCGTTTGGCTGTTTTTTGAAGGTAACCGCTCTTGATGATATTGAGGGCTTTCCGGATATCCTCGTACATTATTCTGTCTTTTTCCAGATGCGGAATATCCTGTCGAAGACGCTGATGTACTTTTTCCAAAACGGGACTTGATTTCAGGGGACGGTGATAGTCGATTCCTTCAGCAGCTGCCAGATATTCAATTGCCAGGACGGTTTCTGTATTTTCAATAATCTCCAACAGTTTTCGGGCAGACCGGTGTCCCATACTCACATGATCTTCCTGATTGGCAGATGTGGGAATACTATCAACGGATGCCGGCGTAGCCAGTCCTTTATTTTCAGAAACAAGGGCTGCCGCCGTCACGTGGGCTATCATAAATCCACTGTTCACCCCGCTGTCTTCCACAAGAAATGCCGGGAGTCTGGACATGTGAGTATCGACCAGTTCGGCAATCCGGCGTTCTGAAATATTGGCAATTTCACTGACGGCCATGGCCAGGTAATCAAGTGTCAGAGCTGGCGATTCACCATGGAAATTCCCACCACTCACAATCAGATCATCTTCCTTGAAAATGAGAGGATTATCCGAGACACCATTGGCTTCGCGGATAATAATATGTTTAACATGATCGTATGCTTCCCACACTGCCCCGCACACCTGGGGATAACACCGGAAACAGTAGGGGTCCTGAACTTTATCGCAGTGTTCGTGGGAACGGTTGATTTCACTTTTTTGCAAATAATAACGGATCCTGTCCGCACAGGCAGCATTGAAAGGAGAGCCTTTTGCCTCATGAATGGCCCGGTGGAAAGGTGACAAAGAGGCTTTCATGGCATCCAGAGACAATCCAAAAATCAGTTCACCGGAATACAGGATGTTCTCTGTACGGATCAGGGCCATCACACCATGGGCTGTCATGGACTGTGTCCCGTTGATTATGGCCAGACCTTCTTTAGCTTTTAAAGTCAGGGGGTTCCGGTTTAAAGACCTAAGCACTTCGGTCGCATCCCTTTCTCTCCCCTTTTCCATGACTTTCCCTTCGCCGATGAGGGGAAGGGTCATGTGAGCCAGGGGAGCCAGATCGCCGGATGCACCCACACTTCCTTTTGCCGGAATGCAGGGAAGAATGTCGTGATTCAAAAAGAAAACCATTTGTTCCACAACAAGAGGGCGCACACCGGAAAACCCTTGTATCAGGCTTTGAATTTTAACAAGCATCATAAGCCGGACAATATCCGCTTCTATATTGGGACCTACACCGGCAGCATGACTTCGAATCAAATTAACCTGGAGTTCATCCAGCCTCTCGTCGGGAATACGAACCTGAGCCAGATGGCCAAATCCCGTATTCACACCATACATCACTTTTCCGTTCCGGATTTGCTCCTCAATATAGGCACGTCCCTCCTGCAGGCGTGTTATAACCTTCTCATCCAAAGATATTTTCGGTCGGACCTGCAGGTAGTATTTGAAATCCTCAAGTGTCAGGGGATTTCCATCCAAACAAAGAGTGTTTTCTTTAAATTTCATACATGATTCCTGTCATTTTTACTTTAAATACACCATTTTCCCCTGGAGAAAACCCATCTTTTTATTATCGATCCGGTAAAAATACACACCGGAAGCGGCTGTCTGTCCCGATTCCGTTGTCCCGTCCCAATGAATAGTTTGAATTCCGGC